>JAKURV010000012.1 GCA_022452035.1 Acidimicrobiales bacterium
GAGGCAGACGCAGTGGTGGTTGCCGCCGGTGCAGCGGTTCCGGTGCTACTGCTGCATGCCGAGGCCACGAGCAGCGCAGCGACCGCGACCTCATACTTCTTCACGGTTTGAGTCTGTCATCCCTCCCCCGAGGGGAGGGGGCGACACGGCGCCTTCAGGCATCGATATACGCAGGCCAACTAAGCCCAACAGCCTCGCCGAGAGATTCGCCGTCAAGCACCGGCGGTGGCCCCGTTGGCGGGACGGGCCTGGATTAGTCGCCTGTCCTACAGGATCTGTGACAGGAACAACTTGGTGCGCTCCTCGGTCGGGTTCAAGAAGAACTCCTCCGTCGTGTTCTGTTCAACGATCTGCCCACCCTCCATGAAAATGAGCCGGTCGGCCACCTCCTTGGCGAACCCCATCTCGTGGGTCACCACCATCATGGTCATCCCGGAGAGGGCCAGCGTCTTCATGACGTCCAGCACCTCCTTGATCATCTCCGGGTCAAGCGCTGACGTGGGTTCGTCGAACAGCATGATCCGGGGTTCCATGGCCAGGGCCCGGGCGATGGCCACCCGCTGCTGCTGGCCGCCCGACAACTGGCCCGGGTACTTGTGGGCCTGCTCGGGGATGCCGACGCGCTCCAGCAGGGCCATGGCCTGGGCCTCGGCCTCGGCGCGGGGCTTCTTGCGTACCCAGATAGGGGCCAAGGTCACGTTGTCCAGGATGTTCAGGTGGGGGAACAGGTTGAACATCTGGAACACCATCCCAACCTCGGACCGCACCTTCTCGATGTTGCGCAGGTCGTTGGTGAGTTCCACGTCATCGACAACGATGCGTCCCTCCTGGTGAATCTCGAGGCGGTTGATGCACCGAATCCACGTCGACTTTCCGGAACCCGACGGGCCGAGCACCACCACGACCTCCTGCTCCTTGATGGTTGTCGACACCTTGTCGAGGGCCTGGAAGTCGCCGTACCACTTCGACACGTCCTCGCACACGATCATGTCGCGGGCTCCGGACAGGTCCCGGGTCTGGCCACCGGTCGGCTCGGCTGCTGTTGTATCGGTCATGACATCACCTCATAGGCCTCAAGAGAGGCCGCTAGCGCTCGCCCAGCCCGGTGCGCCGCTCGAGGCGCTGGCTGGCCTTGGACATCTGGTAACAGAAGATCCAGTAGATCACGGACACGAAGAGGACGTTCTCCCTGGTGCTGCCCATGAACTCTGTCTGGCCGGGAATCACGATCCGGCCGATGTAGAGAATGTCGAACACCCCGATGATGGCCAGCAGCGAGGTCTCCTTGAACACCCCGATGCAGTGCCCCACCAACGGTGGGATGGAAACTCGTAATGCCTGAGGTAGGACGATGAAGATCGTCTTTTGAGCGGTGGTCATGCCGACTGCCTCGGCTGCCTCGTGCTGTCCCCGGGTTATCGACTGCAGGCCACCCCGTACGTTCTCGGCCAGGTAGGCCGATGAGAACAGGATGTAGCCGATGATGCAGGCGGTGACTTCGCTTAGGTGCATCCCCCTGGGAAGGAAGAGCGGCACCATGATCGAGAAGAAGATCAGGATCGTGATCAGCGGTACGCCCCGCACAACCTCGATGAACCCGGTCGCCAACTGCCGGAAGATGGGCATGCTCGACGTGCGAGCCAGGGCCAGGGCAATTCCCAGGGGGAACGAGAACACGATGGTGAAGATGGCAAACATCAGGGTGATCGAGAAACCACCGATGAAGAAGCCCCCTGGGACCGTGACGGTCGAGGGGGTGTTGACAGCTGTGATCAGCCACGACATCACACCCAGTACGCCCAACCAGCCGAAGATGTAGCGCCTCCGGGCCCGGGGTCCGCCGCCGAAAGTCGGTGCGGCCAGGGCAAAGACGGCCAGCAAGAGCATGTCGAGTCGCACGACCTGTCGCATCGGTGTCAGGAACGTACAGAAGCCGACCACCAGGATCAGCACGGCGACGATTCGACCGGTCTCGCCTGTCGACGGGCGGGTGAGCCACGAGAGCAGAGCAGCTCCGCCGACTGCGTAGGCGGCGAAGATCGGCAGGTCGGTGCCGACCACGTGGCCCATATCGAAAGACGGGTCCCGCAGCACCAGGTAGATGAGCACGAGCGGCGCTAGGAGCCACAGCACCAGGAGGGTGACCCGGGTCGGATTGATCGGCAGGCGATCCCGCATCAGGCGTCCCGCGAAGTACGCCGCCACGACGACGAGCAGCATGATCGTCCACGGCAACTTGGTGGTCAGCGCCACCGTGCCCGGTTCGGCCAACACCCTCGGTACGCGCTTCGCGATGTAGGTGTGGTGGCCGTAGGGGACCACCCACAACGAGGCCACCAGCCCGGCCAGGGTGACCACCAACACCGTCAGCGAACTGACCGTTCGTTCGTCTTCGCCTCTGCCGGCGAAGCGACGGATGGCCTCGCCGACGGCAGCCACGGCCAGCGCGGCGGCCAGCCACTGGACGGTGGCCGAGGCGCTGAACGGAGCGAGAAGGGCAAGGAGGGCGAGGAGGGCGCCGGTGGCCAGGAGCTTGCGTCCGAGCCCCGCTACCGGCACCGTCGAGCCGGCCCGCCATACAGCCATCGACATGCCGGTGAGGATCAGGATGACAGCGACGCAGAACCAGACTCGGATGTACTGCTCATCGGGGTAGGCCCGGGTCATGAACAGCTGCATGTTGGTGGCCGTGCCGTCCCACTGGCGGACCGGATTGAAGATGAACGACAGGAAGCCCCGGAAGACAGCCAACAGGATGATCGTGGTGACGACGGTCAGCACAGAGTTGAAGGGGCTCGAGAAGAGGTTCTCCTTCACCCACTCACGCGGCGCCAATTTCGGGATTTCGGGCGGCGCGGACAGAGGCGCATGTGCCGTCGCTGCGACCATGGAAGGTGTCGAGACATGACTCGAAATTTCCGACATCTACCGCTCCACCAGTTTCATTCGGACGTTGAACCAGTTGACGACCACCGAGATGGTCAGCGAACAGCTCAGGTAGAAGAGCATCCAGATGGCCACCACGGGCAGCGTCCTGCCGGTCTGGTTGAACACCGTGGTGCCGACCTGGACCATGTCGCTCATGCCGACGGCGACGGCCAGCGAGGTGTTCTTGGTCAGGTTCAGGTACTGGTTGCCGGTCGGGGGCAGGATGACCCGGAGGGCCTGGGGGAGCACCACGTGGCGGAGGATCTGTCCGCGGCGGAGGCCGACGGCCTTGGCCGCCTCGGTTTGGCCCTTGGGTACGGCCAGGATGCCGCCTCGGACGTTTTCGCCGATGAAGGCAGACGTGTAGAACACGACAGCGAAGAACACCGAGGCGAAGCCGATCGACATGGTCAGACCGTTTTTCCCGTAGTTCGGGAACTTGCCCTTCTGGACGATGTCGGGGCGCATGGCGTCGAATGGGCGGGCTGCACCGTCGACGTTGAACTTGTCAGCCATAACTTCGAACAGGTCGCGGCCGCTGTTGAGGGTCCACGCCGAAAGGCCGGACCAGCGGATCACCAGGAAGACGACGGCCAGTGAGGCCACGGCGGTAAAGGCAATCCGGAACCAGTCGTCGTCGGTGAGCGACAGGTGTCCGCGGGCACTGCGGTGATCGGAAACGAAACGGCGGATCCAAACGGTGGCTCCGCCGACAGCGATGGCGGAGAACAGCAGTTGTGGGAAAGCGTTGGGAAGCGAGTCGAGTAGGTCGGCGACAGCGCTGAAAACGGAGCCCAGCCAGGAGAACGCAGGGTGGACGAACAGGCCGATCAGCCCGAACAGGCCGATCGTTCCGAGCGCCCACAGGATCGGCGAGGCGTTGGCACCGGTTTCGTCCTGGATCCGTTGACGGTGACGACGGACGAGGTGAGCGGCCGCTGCACCAATGAGCACGACGACCGCCCACTGGTAGAAACCATCGGCGATGTGGACGCGGGGCATCGAGATGCCCTTGTTGGAGACGTGGAGCCAGCCGTTGATGGGGCCGGTTTCGTGGCCGAGCTTGGGAAACGCGGCTGTCATAGCTGAGTAGTAGAGGATCATCTGCACCAGCAGCGGAATGTTCCGCAAAACCTCGACCCACCCGGAGGCGATGCGGCGGACCAGCCAGTTGTCAGACAGGCGGGCCAGGCCGACGATCACGCCCAGGATCGTGGCAAAGAAAATGCCGGCAATGGACAGACGCAGGGTGTTGACCATGGCGGCCCAGAGGGCCCGTCCACCGGTGTTGGGGTGGGTGTCGATTCCCTCACTGATCTGAATGTCGACGGGGCGTTCAAGGAAGTCGAAGTCGGTGTTGATGTTCCGTGCCCGAAGGTTGTCCCCGGCCTGATTAGCCAGGAACCACATGGCGCTGAGCACCACGAACAGCAGGAAAACCTGTGTCACCCACTTGAGGACGATGACGTCGCGCCACAGCGGTACTCGCTGGGATACCCGCTCTTGGGTGGTGGTATCCGTCATCGTTGACTTTGGCTCAGATCGTGGGCTGGCGGATTAGGAAGACGTCTCTGGAAAGAGTCTCAGACAGTGGACAGTATCCGCGGGCCGGAGCGGCCCTTGACGCGAACAATCCCGGGGCCCGGGAGCTGGCGCCCCCGAACCCCGGGATCATCGATTACGTCAGTTCGCCTACTTAGCGGGCCGGCGGGGAGTAGATCAGGCCCCCGTCCAACCATCCGGCGTTGGCGCTGCCCTCGCGGTACAGGCCGACCGGGTTCAGGTTGCGGTCGTAGACCTCGCCGTAGCTTCCGACCTGCTTGATCACCTGGTGGAAGGCGTCGGCGGCCAGACCCATACCGGTCTGGAGTTCACCATCGCCGCCGCACAGGCGTGAGACCTCGGCCTCGGCCTCGGCGCACGTGGCATCCACGTTGGCGGAGGTGACGCCGTACTCGTCCATGATGATCATGGCGTACACGGTCCAGTTGACGGCATCGGCCCAGGCCGAGTCGTTCTGGCCGTACGTCGGGCCGAGCGGCTCCTTGGAGATCGGAGTAGCCGGGAAGATCACCCACTCCTGATCGGCGGGCATCTGCTTGGCCTTACGGCCCACGAGTGCCGAACCATCGGTGGTGGTGATGTCACAGCCACCGGCGATGAAGGTCTCGTAAACCTCGTCGCTCGTCTCGAAGCCGAGCAGCGTGATATCGGCACCGGCCAACAGGGCGGCCTCGGCGATGTTCTTCTCCGTGGTCGTTCCGACGTTGGTGCACACTATGGAACCGTCGATGTCGGCGACCTGGCTGGATCCCGAGAAGCCATCGCTGACTCGGGCCATCAACTGCTGGCCGTCGTAGTAGGTGGTGGGACCGAAGTCCATGCCCACCGAGCTGTCACGGCTCTGGGTCCATGTGGTGTTACGCATGAGCACGTCCACGTCGCCGGTCTGAACAGCGGTGAAGCGCTCCGAGGCCGTCAGAGCCACGAAGTTCACGGCTCCAGCGTCGCCAAGGACGGCGGCAGCTACTGCCCGACAGAAGTCGGCGTCAATACCGGTTACCGAGCCATCAGCCTGGGTTTCGGAGAACGCCACGGCCGAGCCGCTGACTCCGCAGTTCAGGGTGCCACGGGCCTGGACGGCGTCCAGGAGACTGCCGGACGCGACAACTTCGACCTCTGCGGCCGTAGTGGCCGGTGCAGCTGGTGCGTCGTCGCTGTCGCTACCGCAGGCTGCGGCGACGACACCGATGGTCAGGAATAGGGCGAGAAGCCTGAGAAGCTTGCTCTTCATAAATTGAACCCCCTCCGGTTCATGGTTCCCGGGGGGGCGTGATCCCGCCGCCCACGGGTGCCACCCATCGTTGGGCGGCCCCGCGAGGGTATTTGGCTTCAGTCACCCGGGCAACCCGGGCTATGCAATTCCCGGATACCCGGCTATGCAAATTCCGGATATACGGCGTCGTTCCCGAGTAATTCGGCCTCGTAATAGACGGCCTAGCAGGGAATCTGGTTCTGGAATTCCCACCTCGGCTCCACTCAACGTAGGGCCTAACCGGCCAACACCACCTCGTCCATCAGGCCGGTGGACACGCTGTAGACGAAACCACGAATGTGGTCCTTGTAGAGCAGGAACGGGGACTGGTGGAGGCGCTGCATCGATAGGCGGACGCTGTCGTGAGGGTCAGTGAACGCTTCCAACGCCCACGAGGGAGCCTCTCCGACCTCGTTGAGTAGTTGGGTCCGGAACTCTTCCTCGACGATCCGTTCCAGGCCGCAGTCGGTGTGGTGTACGAGCACGACCTCTCGGGTCTTCAGGAACCGCTGGGACAGGCACAGCGACCGGATGACGTCGTCGGTGATCACGCCACCGGCATTACGGATCACGTGGGCCTCGCCGTGGCCGAGGCCTAGTAACTGGAAGATGTCCATCCGGGAGTCCATACAGGCCACGACGGTCACGTGACGGGTCGGTTCGACCTGGAGGTCGGCGTCGGCAAAGTCGACGGCGAACGCCCGGTTAGCTGCCACGAACTCGTCGGCGATCGGGAAGTGGTCGGTCATGGCAGGTGTGTCACGGATCGGATGGGGCGACTACCAGCCAGCCGTTTCTGGCCGGTCGCCCGAACCCCAAGGATGCCATGGTCGGCGCCCCAAGTGTGGCGGGTCAGTTTCGCCGGTTCAGCAATGCTGCCGTCACGGCGGCGCCCAGGACACCCCCGGACGTGGAGAGCACCAGGTCGCCCACGGTGTCGTCGTAGGTCAACTGCAGGCCGGTGGTTCCCATTTCTTGGACGATCCACTCCACGGCCTCCCAGGCGATGATGGCCATGGCCCCGAAGCCGGAGCCCAACAGGACCAGGTTCCACCGGGCCAGTCCTTGTGACGCCACGAGGAGCACCAGGGCGGCTACCAGGAAGGTCCAGTTGGCGAAGTGGAGGATGTCGTCGAACTGCTCGAAGGTGTCGTAAAGGTTCACCAGATTTCCCGACAGATCCAAGACGAACGGGGTGACCAGCAGGGCGTCGGCCAGGTAGGGGTACCGGTCCCGCCGACCCCGAAGGGCCCAGATAACTGGTACCACTAGGGCCGACAGGGGATAGCCGACGCACCGTTCGGGCCAGCCCTTGCCGGCCACTCCGGGAATGTCCGGGAATAACAGGCCAGTCAGGAGGGTTGCCGCAAGGGCGCCCTTGACCACCCACATGAGGTGTCGCTCATTCACCGGATACCTCCCGGTCCGACCGGTCTGTATCCGGCTAGTTGATTTGCTTCTCCATACCCACCCAGTAGGGGGCGCGCAGTTTGAACTTCTGCAACTTGCCGGTAGCCGTCCGGGACAGTTCCTCGCGAAACTCCACCGATGTGGGGCACTTGAAGTGGGCCAGAGATTCTCGACAGTGGTCAATCAGGGCCCGCTCGTCGACCGACTCCCCGTCGGCCAGCACGACCAGGGCCTTGATCGTCTCACCCCACTTCTCGTCGGGCACGCCGATCACCGCCACCTCAGCGACCGCTGGGTGCGAGAACAGGGTGTCTTCCACCTCAATCGACGACACGTTCTCGCCACCTGAGATGATCACGTCTTTTTTACGGTCGGTGATCGTGGCGTACCCCGCCTCGTCGATCACCCCGCCGTCTCCGGTGTGAAACCAGTCGTCGGCCAGTGCTTCGGCGGTGGCGTCCGGTTGGTCCCAGTAGCTCTTCAGCACGTGGTTGGTTCGGGCCAGCAACTCGCCCTCCGGCGAGGTCGACATGGACACACCGAGAGCCGGTGCCCCGGCTCGTGACAGGCGGGCCGCCCGTTCAGCTGGGGTGTCGTCGTCCCACTCGGCCCGTGAACGGTTCATGGTCAACAGCGGGGCGGTCTCGGTCAGTCCGTAGATCTGGATGAACTCCCAACCCAACTCGACTTCAACCCGCTCGATTGTTCGGGTGGGAGGCGGTGCTCCGGCCACCACAATTCGCATGCGTCCCGATCCGGGGATCTCGCCGTCCCAGTCTGCCGCCGCGTCCAGCACGGCGGCGATGACCGCCGGGGCGCCACACAGGAGGGTCACCCCGTGCTGCTCGATGCGTCGGAGGATCTCGGGTCCGTCGACCTTGCGGAGCACGATGTGCTTGCCGCCCATGCCAGTCATTGCGTACGGCATGCCCCAGCCGTTGCAGTGGAACA
Source organism: Acidimicrobiales bacterium (assembly GCA_022452035.1). Classification (NCBI taxonomy): domain Bacteria; kingdom Bacillati; phylum Actinomycetota; class Acidimicrobiia; order Acidimicrobiales; species Acidimicrobiales bacterium. The sequence continues at coordinate 8,105 of JAKURV010000012.1, forward strand.
TGGGCAGGGTGTGGAGGTAGACGTCCCGGTCGTTCACACCCGATTGCCATCCGAACACGGCGGCGTTCAGCCACAGGTTCCGGTGGGTCATCTCGACGCCCTTCGGGCGGGCCGTAGTGCCGCTTGTGTAGTTGATGGTGGCGGTGGCGTCCTCGTCCGGGGTCCATGGTCGGGGTTCGACCCCTTCGAGGAACAGCGAGTCCGACTCGTTGCCGGCCAACAGACGGTGCTTCACCTTCACGCCACCCAGGTCGGTCTCCAACTCTGGGTCCATGAGAAGAACTTCGGCTCCCGAGTGGTCCACGATGTACTGGACCTCCTCGGCGTTAAGGCGGAAGTTGACCGGTACCCCGACCCGTCCGAAGGCACTCGTTCCATAGAGGAACACCAGCATTCGTGCTGAGTTGTGGCTGACCATGGCCACCCGCGCTCCGATGTCGAGGCCCATGGCGTCCAGGCCCGCGGCCATGGCCCGTGCCAACTCGGCGGTCCGTGCGTAGGTGAGGTCGGGGAGTGCTGGGGCAACCTGGTCGGGCTCGTCGATAATGGCGACCCGGTCTCCGTAGACGACCTCGGCCCGGCGCAGGTGGTCGGCAACGGTCAGCGGGATTTTCATGGGCGGCCTCCTGTCGGGTTCCCGCAATGTATTGACGACGGGACGGCTGACAATAGTTCTCGTCCCTCAGGCACCTCGTCTCAGGGCATACGCTCCCACCGGTGGAAGACGACGAGGTTCTGGACGGGTACCGGACGAGCATCGACAACATCGACGCCGCCTTGATCCACCTACTAGCCGAGCGGTTCAAGGTGACCCGCATGGTGGGGGCTCACAAGGCGGCGGCTGGCATGGCGCCGGCTGATCCCGACCGGGAGGCCGAGCAGGTGCAGCGAATGCGGGATCTGGGAGAGGCGGCGGGCCTGGATCCGGTGTTTAGCGAGAAGTTTCTGCGATTCGTGATCGACGAGGTGATCCGCCACCACGAGCGGGCAGGGAACGGGGGCTGACTCCCTGGCCGGGGTTCAGCCCTCGGCCATTTCCCGGTCCTTGGCCACCTCGTCGAGGTCGGCGTATTCCTCGCCGGTGTCCACCCAGTCCTCGAACTGGATCACGCCGATGTCGGTGAACCGGTCCCGCAGCCATCCGTCGCCGGCGTCCAGCAGGCCCAACTTCTTGCAGTTGGGGACGATCTTGGAGAACAGCAGCCGCTGGAAGAGCCTCAAGTCGTCAGGCATGGCCAAGGTGAACTGCACCATCTCCTTGACGTCGACCCCCATGCGCTCCCAGACCTCCTGGCGCATGAATCGGTCCCGCATCCGCAGGGCCGCCTCAAAGGCAAACTCCTGCCGTTCGCGTAGCTCGGCCACGGTGAGTTCCTGGTACACCTCCTGGAGGCTGAGCACCCCGAAGGCCACGTGTCGGGCCTCGTCGGACATGACGTAGCGAAGCAACTTCTTGAGCAGCGGCTCCTCGGTGGTCTGGTGCATGAAGCCAAAGGCAGCCAGGGCTAGCCCTTCCACCATGATCTGCATGCCCAGGTAGGTCATGTCCCAACGGCTGTCCTGAAGGATGTCGTCGAGCAGTGTCCCCAGGTGGGTGTTGACCGGGTACTTGATGCCGTCCAACTTCTGGTCCAGGTACTGGGCGAAGACCTCGACGTGTCGGGCCTCGTCGACCACCTGGGTGGCGGCGTAGTACTTGGCATCGATCCACGGCACTGTCTCGACGATCTTGGCCGTGCACAGCAGGGCGCCCTGCTCGCCGTGCATGAACTGGCTGAGGCTCCAGTTCATGGACTCGACGCCCAGGTCGGCCCACTCGTCTTCAGTCAGTTTGTGGAGCGGCGAGCGAGGGTTCTCGGCGAAGTAGGCCACCTCCTCGGGGTTGGCCGGAGCCAGGACGGCGTACGGGTCCACGTCGGTCGACCAGTCCAGGTCGGTTTGGCCGTTCCACTGCGAGGTCTTGGCCTTCTCGTACAGCTTGTCGAGGCTGGCCCGCTCACCCTTTCCGTAGCCCCAGGTGAAGATGGCATCGGCGTTGTCTTCCACGGTGTGGATCAGCGAGGTCACATCGTCGTTGAATACGGAGAAGTCGCTGATCCGGTCCGGGTCGTTGGCGTAGGCACGGAAGTCGAACTCGCCGTCGATGGTCTGCTCGCCGGGCATCGGCTCGGTGGTGGTCATGGTGGAAGTCCTTCCAGTGGCGGCCGGTTTCGGCGGCCTTCAGTCGTCGTTCGGCGATAGTCGGTCGGTGGTCGGGTCGGCGAAGATGGGTTCCACGGCGTCACCGATGGTTAGGGCCTCGGCAGTGTTCTCCCAGTCCTCGTACTGGATGACGCCCATCTCCTGGAAGCGTTCCCGCAGCCAGCCGTCCCGGTGGTCGAGCAGACCGAGCTTCTTGCAGTTGGGGACGATCTTGGAGAACAGGAGGCGTTGGAGGGCCTGCTGGGAACTCTGTCTGGGGAGCAGTGCTTCGATTTCGGCGTTCTCGATGCCGAAGCGCGGCCAGAGTTCGGCGTTCAGGGTGCGTCGGCGCATCATGTCGCACGCCTCGTAGGCGAACTCCTGGCGCTCCCGGAACTCGGCGGCCGGTAGGTCGTCGTAGATCTCTTGCAGCGAGAGGATCCCGAATGCCACGTGCCGAGCCTCGTCGGCCATGACGTACCGAAGCATCTTCTTGAGTAGAGGTTCCTGGGTGGTCCCGAGCATCAGCCCAAAGGCCGCCAGGGCGAGGCCTTCGATGACCACCTGCATGCCGAGGTAGACGAGGTCCCACCGTTCGTCCCGGAGCACCGTGTCAAGCAAGGTTTTCAGGTTTTCGTTGATCGGGTAGGTGGTGGGCATCTTCTCGTCGAGGTACCGGGCGAACGCCTCGACGTGGCGGGCCTCGTCGACCACCTGGGTGGCGCCGTAGTACTTCGCCTCGATCCACGGCACGGACTCAACGAGCCGGGCTGTGCACAGCAGGGCGCCCTGCTCTCCGTGGAGGAACTGGCTGAGGGAGGCGGCTTGGGAGTGGAGGGCGAACTCCACCCACTGGTCTTCGTCCCACGAGGCGACGGGGGAGCCCTTGACGTCGAGCAGGCTGCGGGCCGGCATGCCAGCTGGGATGCCGGTCGCTTCGGCCTGGAGGCGGATCATGCGCTCGGGGTCGACGGGGGTCGACCAGTCGAGATCGTCGCTGACGTTCCACTGCGAACGCTTGGCTTTTTCGTAGAGGCGGTTCAGGCCGTCGCGGCCCCGCTCGTAGTCCCAGGTGAACTGCGTGTCGAACTCGGCTCGGACCGATTCCATGAGGAGGTCGAACTCGGTGGGCTCGGCCTGGTTCCCGCTGTCGTCCCCGGTGGTTTGAGGTTCAGTGATGGTCATGTCAGATCTCCGGCGGTCGCCGTTTCCCCGGTGGGTGGACCGGCCAGGCCAGCGATCACCCGGTTGATCACCTCGTGCCAGTTCTCGCCCGCGGGGAGTTCCAGGCCCATGGAGCGGGTCAACAGCATCCCGAAGCCGATGGCGTGGGCCAGGCGGACCACGGACTGCTCGTCTAGCCCCGGGTCGAACAGGCCCTCGGTGGTGGCCTCGTCTACCAGCTTGCCGAGGCGCCGATCCTCTTCTTCGACCCGGCGGCGTAGGCGGTCAGCCAGGTCGGGGTCGCGGCGGGCCGCCACTACGGCCTCCAGGAAGAGGGCGTGCCCACCATCCAGCGGGTCGAGGAGGTGGTCGCCGAGGCTGGACAAGACCTCGGTGGGGGAGCTGACGGCTGATCCGCCGTTCAGGATGTTGTCGATGGAGTCGGGTACGTGGTGGTCGACCGCTTCCAGGAGCAGTTCGGCCTTGCCGCCGTACCGGCTGTAGATAGCGCCGGTGGTTACCCCGGCCCGACGGGCGATCTCGGCAACTCCGGCCCGCTCGTAGCCCTTCTCGGCGAACACCTCGGCTGCCGCGTGTAACAGGCGATGGGTCAGGTCGTCGCCGGGGCGCCAGGCCTCGTCAGTCTGGATCGTTTCCTGATCTGCCACCTCCCGATAATAACGATGATTATCCGTGGGTCAAGGACGGGGCGTGACCGGAGGGCTAGTTTCCGGCCGAATCACCGAGCGAGAAAGGGCACGCCCCATGCACTTCGGTGTCTGCTTCTTCCCCACGGCTTACGCCATCAGTCCCCTCGAACTGGGACCTGCTCTCGAGGAACGCGGCTTCGAGTCGGTCTGGTTGGCCGAGCACAGCCACATTCCAGCATCACGCACCTCGCCGTGGCCCGGTGGACCGGATCTTCCACAGATGTACTACGACACCCTGGATCCGTTCGTGACCCTGGGCGCCATGGCAGCAACTACCACGACCCTGAGGTTGGGTACCGGCATCACCCTCGTCATTCAACGGGATCCCATCCACACTGCCAAGGAGGTGGCCAGCCTCGACGTGTTGTCCGGAGGGCGTGTCCTGTTCGGCGTCGGAGCCGGCTGGAACCTGGAGGAGATGGCCGACCACGGCACCGACCCCGATCGCCGGTTCGGCCTGATGCGAGAGCGGGTGGAGGCCATGAAGGCCGTTTGGACTTCTGAGGTTGCCGAGTATCACGGCGATCAGGTCGGCTTCGACCCGATGTACCAGAATCCCAAACCGGTCCAGTCTCCGCACCCACCCGTCCACGTCGGTGGCGTAGCCCCCGGGGGACTGCGTCGGGCTGTGGCCTACGGCGACGGGTGGATCCCCATCGGCGGACGAACAAACGTCGATGGGGCGGAACTCTCCGCCCTCCGGGCCGAGGCCTGTGCGGCAGCCGGGCGCGATCCGACCACCCTGGAGATCTCCATCTACTACGCCTCGCCCGATCCGGCCGTCCTGGCCAACCTGGCCGAGCACGGAATCGAACGGGTGGCCTTTGCCGTACCGTCGGCGCCTCGGGACGAGGTCCTACCGGTCCTCGACCGGTACGCCGAGGTGATGTCCTCGCTCTAGCCGAGGGTCTGGTTTTGGAGGAGATCGCCTTCAGGCGTGCTCCGGCGTCAATGTGTTGAGATCAGGCCAGGTCGAACCGGTCGAGGCTCATGACTTTGTGCCAAGCGGCAACGAAGTCATCCACGAACTTCGAGTGGCTGTCGTCGCACGCGTACACCTCAGCGAGGGCTCGCAACTGCGAGTTGGAGCCGAATACGAGATCGGCGGCAGTGCCGGTCCAGCGCACTTCGCCCGTCTCGCGAGAACGGCCCTCAAACACGCCTTCTGATGACTCGGAGGCCTTCCACTCCGTGCCCATATCGAGCAGGTTGACGAAGAAGTCCGTGGTGAGCTGGCCGGGCCGGTCGGTGAACACACCGTGCTGGGCGCCGCCCACATTGACGTCCAGTGCTCGCATACCGCCGACCAGCACCGTCATCTCGGGCGCGGTGAGGTTCAGAAGGAATGCCTTGTCGACAAGCAACCCCTCGGCAGGACGCTTGTGGATGGGCGACAAGTAGTTGCGGAAGCCATCCGCTGTCGGTTCCAGGTATGCAAACGAGTCGACTTCGGTCATCTCCTGGCTGGCATCTCCACGGCCCGGGCTGAACGGAACAGAGATGTTGTGACCGGCGTCGGCTGCGGCCTTCTCGACAGCGGCGCACCCTCCCAGCACGATCAGATCGGCGATTGACACCTCTCCATCGAAGTCTGATTGGACGCTTTCCAACGCCGTGATGACATCGGCGACACCGGCAACCTGATTCACCTCCCAGTCCTTCTGGGGGGCCAGCCGGATGCGGGCGCCGTTGGCACCGCCCCGGAGATCCGTGCCACGGAACGTTGACGCAGAGGCCCAGGCGGTTGCCACCAGTTGCTGGACCGACAGGCCGGTGTCGAGGATCGCGCCCTTGAGCGCGCCGATTTGGTCGCTGCTGAGCTGCGGTCCAGCGGGTACGGGATCCTGCCAGATCAGATCCTCGTCGGGAACTTCAGGACCGAGGTACCGGTCGTTGGGCCCCATATCTCGGTGCAGCAACTTGAACCACGCCCGAGCGAACGCATCCTCGAACTCCGCTGGGTTCTCGAGGAATCGCCGCGAGATTTTCTCATACTCCGGATCGAAGCGCAGCGCGAGGTCTGTTGTCAGGAAGGTTGGATGGTGGCGAGAGTCGGGGTCGTGCGGATCGGGCACGCGGTCATCGCCAGCACCGTCTTTCGGTCGCCATTGGTTGGCGCCTGCCGGGCTTTGGAACAGTTCCCATTCGAACTCGAACAGGTGCTTGAAGAAGTCGTTGTTCCACTGGTTCGGCGTGGACGTCCAAATGCCCTCGAGACCGCTGGTGATGGTGTCATTGCCCATGCCGGAGCCGTGAGGGTTCTTCCATCCAAGGCCCTGTTCCTCCAGGCTTGCGCCCTCGGGCTCCGGTCCCACGTCGGTATCCGGGGCAGCACCATGGGTCTTCCCAACCGTGTGACCACCAGCGATGAGGGCCACCGTCTCCTCGTCGTTCATGGCCATCCGCCCGAACGTCTCGCGAATGTCACGCCCGGCCGCCACTGGGTCGGGGTTTGCGTTGGGCCCTTCCGGATTCACGTAGATGAGACCCATCTGAACGGCGCCGAGAGGCGTCTCGAGCTCGCGGTCACCGCTGTAGCGCTCATCGGCTAGCCACTCGCGCTCAGCGCCCCAGTAGATGTCCTCTTCGGGCGCCCAGATGTCCTCGCGCCCACCGCCGAAGCCGAATGTCTTGAATCCCATGGACTCGAGTGCAACGTTGCCGGCCAGGATGAGCAGGTCGGCCCACGAGATAGCGCGGCCATACTTCTGCTTCACCGGCCACAGCAGGCGTCGTGCCCTGTCCAGGTTGGCGTTGTCCGGCCAACTGTTGAGGGGGGCAAAACGCTGCGCGCCGGTCCCGCCTCCACCACGGCCGTCACCGACGCGGTAGGTGCCGGCTGCGTGCCACGTCAGCCGAATCATGAGTCCGCCGTAGTGGCCGAAGTCAGCAGGCCACCAATCCTGCGAGTCCGTCATTACCGCGGCGATGTCGGCTTTCAACGCCTCATAGTCGAGGGAGTTGAAGGCTTGGGCATAGTCGAAGTCCTCGCCCATCGGGTTCGACTTGCGATCGTGCTGGTGCAGGATCCTCAGATCCAACTGTTCGGGCCACCAGTCTTCGGTGGCCGTGCTCCCTTTCGTGGTGTTCGCGCCGGAGAATGGGCACGCACTTGCGTCGTCTGACATGGATTCCTCCAGAGTCGGTTCGGCCCGGTGGAGCCGAGGTGGTCAATCTAGACGGCGTCGCTACTCAGACCTCAAAGTAGAGCGGCTCATTCTGTCCTCTAAGTAGCGAGGCTCATTCTTCGCCGTAGCGGGATACGTCTGGTCCCATGAGATTCGCGAACAGGCCCAGTACCTCGCCGGGTTCGGCGTGGCGGCCGGTCTGGGCCTTGGAGTAGATCAGGTCCCCGTCGACTGTCACGTCGAACACGCCGTTCTCGCCCGTGACCAGCCGAAGGTCCTCAATGACGTGCTGGTAGTTGGCCAGCAGGTCCTCAGCCGCGCCCACGGCGCGGGAGGAATAGTCTCAGGGAACGCAGTAGGTGATCTGGATGTGGTGGTTCGCCATGGGCCGGACATTAGACGCGGCCAGGCGGTCGGGTCGTGGCTCCGGCAACCCAGAGGGCTCCCGGGCGGGCGGCCAGGGTGCACGGCATCGACCCGAAAGGCTCTCCGTCGGCTCTCACCAGCGGGTCAGCGTCGATGGCCTCCATGCGGACCTCGGCCGCCTGGTGGACCGAAACGTCGGGATGGTCGAGGTGGGCGCCGGTCCGGACCTTCCCGAAGGACCGCAACAGATCGAGGCGGCCAACGTCGCCGACGAGGCACACGTCCAGCAGCCCGTCGTCGGGAACGGCATCAGGGCAGATCCGCATCCCGCCGCCGAATAGGCCGGTGTTAGCCACCACCAGCACGGCAGCGCGCTCCTCGCGCTCCTTGCCATCGAGGACGAGCCGAAACAGCCCTGGCCGCATCGTCGGGATCCCGAGGAGGGTGGCCACCGTGTAGCGGGACGGCCCCCGGGGGACCCTCATGGCCTCGGCCCGGACATTGACGGCTGCCGGGAAGCCGGCGACACAACTGGTTACCGCGTGGGACGGGCGAGAAAGAGACCCGTCGTCGTCCACCTTTGTGATCACGTCTACCGCTGTCGGGTCTTTCAGGGAGCGGTCGACGCGGTCCTCCAGGGACCCTCCAGCCAGGCCGAGGGCCTCGGCGGCGTCGTTGCCGGTCCCGCCGGCCACGATGCCCAACACGGTGGACGTCCCGGCTACCGCCCCGGTCGCCAGGTGCACGATCCCGTCTCCGCCGAAGGCCACTATCCGCTCAACGCCCGCCACTACCGCGTGGTGGGCGGCCGCCTGGGCAACGTCGGCCGACGACGAGTCAAGGACTAGCGGCTCTACGCCGTGCTCCCGGAGCCGGGCTAGCACCCGGTCCACCTGGCTGGCGGCCCGCCCTTGGCGGGCTGCCGGGTTCACCAGGAGTGCCACATGCGACATGGGCCCATCATCGTCGATCGGTAGCCTCGGTCCCATGACCACGCCGCGTGCCATCCTCGGGACCACTGTTTCAGCCGTCCTCCTGGTCTGTGCCTGCGGCGGGGGTGGGGGCGGTTCGGGAACCACCAGCACGGCCGAGGACGGCGTCCTACGGGTCGTCGCCCTGGACACCCAGGACTTCGACGCCGACGGCTACCGGATGGCTGCAGGCGAGGTCACCGTCGAGTACCAGCTCTCAGGGTTCCAGCTTCACACGCTGGTCGTCGAGGGCCGGGAGGACGAACTGCGCCTCGAGGTCGAAAATGGGGGAACGGATTCCGGGACCATCACCCTGGAGCCCGGTCGCTACATCCTCTACTGCGACGTGGCTGGCCACCGGGAAGGTGGGATGGAGGCCCGGCTGCTCGTCGAGTAGTCCGGAAAACCGTCACGGCCCGCCCTAAAGGGCGGGCCGATCGGTGTTCAGGCGCTCAGGATCAGGCGACGATTTCGAAGAGCAGGTGCAACACGACGGTGATGGCCAGGCCGTACACGATGGTGTCCTGGTGCTTGTCCAGCACCTTCTTGTTGATGGCGCTGTCGTAGCCGCCCACTTTGCCGAGGGCCGAGAGTTCCATCACGATCCAGATCACCGCGAAGACGATCCAGATGGTGGCGCGGGCACCGGAGTCCGGGTTGCCGAAGTTCATGCCGAAATGGCTGGGCCACATCATGAAGAAGATCAGCGGGATCGAGAACAGCGTGTTGACTCGGCTGGCCCGTCCGGCCCGTTTGGCCGCTGCCGGGGCCTCCGAGTCGGCCTCACCACCCTCTGACACCCGCACCGAGGACCCAATGGCGATCTTCTGGGCCGGCCAGATGACCATCCATACGTTGGCTGCCATGGTCGTGCCCAGCACGGCGCCGAAGGCGATTCCCATACCGGAGGCCGACCTCCAGTAGTCCATCTCGTGGAGCAACTCCTGGTGGGCGAGGATCCAGATACCCGACACCCAGGTAAGGGCAGCCGCCCAACGGAACCACCACAGGGTCCGCCAGGTGATCTTGCGCAGCGCCTCGCCTCGGGCCCCGTCGCTCATCTCACCGAAGGCCGCGCCTTGGATGAAGTTAAAGAAGTACAGGAGGCCGATCCAGGTAATCCCACCCAGATAGTGGGCATACCGGCCGACGGCCTGGCCGCCCCCGGTCATCCCCATCCAGTCACTGAACAGTTCCACGAAGGTCTCCCTCGGCTCGGTGTGGGCGTACGACTCCGATCATGGCATGCACCACGCGCGGCGACAACGACCGGGGAGGTCCAGCCACCATCGACCGGCAGGTCGGTCAGTCCACGAGCACGTCGGCGAAGCGGTCCCGCAGGGTCTTCTTGGAGAACTTTCCGACCGAGGTCTTGGGGACCTCTTCGATGAACTCCACCCGATCGGGCAGCCACCACTTGACGACCCGGCCTTCAAGCCACTCCAGAACCTCGTCGGCGGTCAGGTCAGCACCTTCGACCGGGACCACGCAGGCCATGGCCCGCTCGCCCCACCTGGTGGACGCCACGCCGATTACGGCTGCCTCGACCACGTCGGGGTGGGCCATGATTTCGTTCTCCAACTCCACTGAGCTGATCCATTCGCCGCCCGACTTGATGAGGTCCTTGGTGCGGTCAACGAGGCGGATGTAGCCCTCGGGATCGGCGGTGGCTACGTCTCCGGTCTTGAGCCAACCGTCGTCGGTGAACGACTCCGGTGCCCGGTCGTCGTTGTAGTACGTGCGGGCCACCCATGGTCCCCGCACCTGAAGTTCGCCACTGGTCTCACCGTCCCACGGGATTTCTTCGCCGGTTTCCGGCTCGGCAATCCGGAAGTCGACGGCCGGCGCGATCAGGCCGATGGTGGTCCGGAGGTCGGCCTTGGCCTCGTCGTCCAGGTCGTCCAGCGTGGATTTGATGGTGCAGACGGCACCGATTGGACTGGTTTCGGTCATGCCCCATGCCTGGAGGATCGGCAGACCGGTGGTCTTGCGGTAGCCCTCGGACAGGGCCTTAGGGACGGCCGAGCCGCCGCAGGGGATGGCCCGCAGCGCTGACACGTCTCGGCCCTCGAGTTCGGGGAGCACTCCCATCCAGATGGTGGGCACGCCGGCGGCCACCGTGACCCCCTCATCCTCGATGAGAGTGGCCAGGGCGCCCGGCGACAGGTCGGCACCCGGCATGACCAGCGTGGCTCCAGTGGCCACCCCGGCGTGGGCCAGACCCCAGGCGTTGGCGTGGAACATGGGGACCACGGGAAGGATCACATCCCGCTCGTTGATTCCCAGGGTGTCGGACATCATCACCCCGAAGGTGTGCAGCACCATCGATCGGTGGGAGTAGACGACCCCTTTGGGGTTCCCGGTGGTTCCCGACGTGTACATCATCGAGCCGGCTCTGTTCTCCTCGAAGGTGGTCCAGTCGACTGGCGAGGCGGCACCCAGCAGGTCCTCGTAGTCGTGGACCTCCTGAGAGATGGCGTCGCCGTCCGGTGCCGGGGCGCCATCGTCCATGAGGACCACGTGGCGGACCGTCTCGAAGGTCTCCATGAGTGGCCAGATGAGGCCGGCCACCGAGTGGTCGAGGAAGATCACCTCGTCCTCGCCGTGGTTCACGATGTAGGTGAGCTGTTCGGGGAACAGCCGCAGGTTGAGGGTGTGTGACACCCGGCCGGTGCACGGCGGGGCGAAGTAGAGCTCCAGGTGGCGAGCCGTGTTCCAAGCGAAGGTGGCCACCCGGCCGTCATCGCTGATGCCCAGGTCGTCAAGTACACCGCCCAGACGGCGGGTTCGTTCGCCCCACTCGCCGTACGTGATCCGCTGGATCCCTGTCGGAGTGGCGGTTAATACCTGCTTGTCAGCGAACAGCCGGGTAGCACGGTCGAATAGGTGAGTTAGGGACAGCGGTGTGTCCATCATCAAGCCGTCCATAGTGGGGCTCCCTCCTCTTCGACGCGTGTGGGGTCGGTGGACTGGTGCCGCGGACGGTACCAGTCGGCTCGGATCCACTCTCAGCCGAGGGCGGTCAGCACTCCGAGGGCCGTCAGGATCCCATTTCGGACCAGGTCTCTCCAGGACAGCGGCCGCGATGACCAGGTCCCGAAGCACCCGCAGGAGTCCCGCCGTCCGGCGACCAGACGGCCGGCGATCAGCGTGGTGAAGGCCACCAGCAAGGCCACGGCACACGGCCCCCCGGTCCGCCGGTCCACAACAAGGAGCAGGGCGGTGGTCAACTCTGTGACCGGCACAGCTACGGCTAACAAGCGGGGGTTCGGTAGCCCGAAGTTGGCCAACGACTGTCGGGTGGCCGCCGGGTCGCGGAACTTCAGGATGGCGGCAACGGTGAACGTGCCAGCCAGCACGACGGCGGCCACGACAGCCAGGGAGCCCGGCACCCGTCAGTATCCGAGGGCCACGTCGACCGGGGCCAAGAGCACCTTGCCGGAACAAAAGCGGCTCACGTTCTCGGCCACGAATGGCTCCAGGAGGCGAAGGCCCATCTCCGGGGTATTGGCCACGTGGGGGGTGATGAGACAGCGCGGCTCCGACCAAAGTGGATGTCCATCGGGGAGCGGCTCGGGGTCCGTTACGTCCAGCGCCGCGCCACCGAGAGAGTCCGATCGCAGCGCCTCCACCAGGTCCTCGGTCACCACATGGCCCCCCCGAGCCACGTTCACCAGCCAGGCGTGGTCGGGGAGGGCGGCCAACTCGGCCACTCCAACAATCCCTGTGGTCTCGGGAGTCAGAGCCAGGGCAACCACCAGCACGTCAGTCCGCGGCAGAACTTCGAACAGGCGGCCGGTTGTGATGGTCCGGTCGGCACCCGAAAACGCCTCGTCCTGACGCCGGACCACGGTCACATCACAGCCAAACGGTGCCAACAGAGGTAGAAGGTGTTCCGTGATACCGCCGCCACCCAAGACGGTGATCCGGCTACCGGCCAGCACCCGCCCGACGGGGCCGGACCACGAGGTGGCCCGGGAGTACCCGTGGAGGTGCTTCTGGCCGGCCAGGATCATCCCCAGTGCCGTTTCGGCCACCGCCGGGGCATAGACCCCCTTTCCGCAGGTCCACGTCCAACGGTCATCCAGGTGGTGGGCGAAGGGCTCGATGCCCGCGTAGGGCAGCTGGATCCATTCCAGGTTTCGGGCGTCGGCCACCACCTCCGGGAAGCTGTCCACGCGTGCCGGGTCGGCCCAGACAAGTCCCTCGGCGTCGGCCGGCTCCACGAGGCAACCGCCGCCGGCCGCCACGGCCCGGCACATCGCCTCGTACATGGCCGGACGGGTGTCCGGGGCGACGGCAATAGGGCGGGAAGTCATCGGCTCGACAGCCTTCCGGCGGGAGGTGTCGCCTCCGGCCGGGGGGTCGGCGGCGTCAGGCAACGCACGACGACCGTGGGGATCAGCCCAGCGCCGCCGTCCCGGCGTAGGGAGCCGGGTCGCCGGCGGCCGGGATTTCCGGACGCGACCATCGGGTCATATCAGCCAGGCTGGTTGCCGCCTCACGCCAGGCGAGCGGATCCCAACCTTCGGCGGAACCGATGACCGAACCGTCCTGGCGGATAGCCACGAAGGCGGGAAGGATGGCCAGCTCCATGGAGCGGGCCAGGGACCGGTCGGGATCGGCCAGGGTCAGAATCTCGTCTGTGAGCGGTCCGAGGAAGCGGGAAGCGCCGTCGCTGTCGGTTCCAGCCACCACAAAGGCCACCCGCACGTCGGCTTCCCGAAACACGGTCAGGATGCGCCGGGCGGTGTCTAACAGCCACGAACTCTCGTGGGTGAACGGATCCACGATCACGGCGGCCAACGGAAAAGTGGTCAGCAACTCCGACAGGTGCCGAGGCTCGTCTCCCACCGCCTGCAACTGGATAGAGAGGTCCGGTGCGTTGGCCACGGGCGCCGACGCTAGCGCGGGGCTAGGCGGACCGGCGGGACGACGGGAGCGTTCGGAGGTGGCCACTACGGTCCAGGAGGTGGCAGCCGTGGACACGACCATCGGCCAGCGGATACTGCCCGCTGACCTCCTCCGCTGGGGGTCTCAGAACCGTCGGAACCTGCCGTGGCGCGACAGCCGCGACCCTTGGGCCGTACTGGTGGCCGAGGTGATGCTCCAGCAAACCCGGGTGGACCGGGTGGTGGAACGGTGGCCGCGCTTTTTGATCCGGTTCCCGAACGTGGCGTCCTGTGCCTCGGTCCCGCCGGCCGAGGTGATCGCCGAGTGGTCAGGACTCGGCTACAACCGGCGAGCCGTTTACCTCCACAGGGCAGCCGGAGTCGTGATGGCTCGACACGGTGGCCAGATTCCGACCGAACGGGCCGAGTTGGAGGCTCTCCCGGGTATCGGCCCCTACACAGCGCGGGCCGTCCGGGCCTTCGCCCACGAGGTCGAAGCGGCCGTGGTGGACACCAACGTGGCCCGGATCCTGGCCCGGTGGACCGGCCGGCGCCTCACGGCTCGGGAGGCCCAGAACCTGGCTGACCAATCGGTCCCCTCGGGGCGGGTTTGGTCCTGGAACCAGACCCTGCTGGACCTAGGCGCTCTGACCTGCACGGCACGGGTCCCGGATTGCAAACGCTGTCCGCTGGCCGACCGGTGTGCCTGGCGGGGCGAGGGTTCCGATCCGGCTCGCGGTTCCGCCGGGGTGTCAGGTGGCCAGACCCCATTTGAGGGATCGGACCGCCAGGGTCGAGGTCGGTTGGTCGCCGCCCTAGGTGGGGGCCCGGTGGCCGACGGGAGGCTGGCCGATGTCATGGGCTGGCCAGAGGATGCCGACCGGGCCCGCCGGGTCGTCGGGACGCTGGTAGCCGACGGCCTCGTGGTGGTCTGCGCCAGCGGTTACGCGCTTCCCGGATGGGAATCGGGTACCTGAAGCCGGGGCTTCCGGTCGATCCAGGTCAGGCCGCCGTCAGGGCCGACACCAGCGCCTCGACGGCCCCGTCGGCCAGGTCCTGCATCTCCTGGTCGGTCCGGTCCTGGATGGGGTGCGCCGTGAACACACGGGCCACATCCAACCCGAGTGCCCGGGCCTGTTCCTCGGCGGCTTCGGCAAACGGCTCTGAGGCCACCACCACACCTGGTAGGCCACGGCGTTCCAGGTCGTCGATGTCGTGCACACTGCACGTCGTGCAGGATCCTCAATCGGCGAGAGCTTCGATGACCGCCGCACACTGGGTGGCGATCTCGTGGCGCAGGTCGACAGGGGCCGGCTTGGTGAACGTTGGCTTGGCGTAGCGCAGGACGGTGGCGCCCTGCTCGCCCAGGCGCTCGGCCACCCGGTCCAGGAAGACGTCGCCCCGCGGCTTGCTGATGTCCAGCAGGCCCACCGTCACACCGACCAGGGAGGTGAGGCGGGGGCTGCGGGTTCGATCCGATGGGGTCGTGCCGGCGGTCGGATCCAGGACGACGGTCGGCTGACTCACGGTGTGATCTCCCTACTTGTCGGCTCGCTGCCCATCGGGCCGTTCACCCAGCCTCCCACAATGGCCGAGAACAAGCCGGCTGGACCACCGGCATGGACGACCAGCAGGCCGCCCGGGCGAAACTTGGGGAGAGTCGTACCGGCAAACCCCTCGGGGAGCCCTTCCTCGATCCCGCCCGCTCCGGCCAGGATTTCGTCGGCTTCGACTGTCAGGTGGCCGGCCAACTCGGACATGAACCGGTTCCGGTCCCAACCGGCGTCCCGGAACCGGGACATGTGTTCCGGGGAGAGCACCAGCATCCCGTCCATGCCCATCACCACCCGGGGCGAGACGGTTGCTCGCAGGCCCTCGGCCAGCGCCCGGACCAGAGAATCGGCCGACCGACTCTTCTGGTCGACCAGGATCCGGGGTGCCTCGCCGCAGAAGGCCGTCACCACGTCCTGGGACCGGTCAAAGCCACGATCCTCGGACAAGGTGGTCCACGGACTGCCCGCCTCGTCCTCGGCGAAGCAGAACCCCAACTTGGCCATACTGCCGTGGGTGGCCCGGTCGATGCCGCCGGGCGCCCCGCCGCCGACGTTGCGGACCACCAACTGAACGGCCCGCCCGATGGTGGCGTTGGCACGGTTCCCCTGGCCGAGGGCATTCACGCCGCTGTTCATCCCGATTCGCGATGACACCGGGCCGTTGACCACCAGGACGGGCCCAACGCCCATCGTGGTGGCCAGGATTCCGTGCATGTTGAACTCGTCGGTACAGACGGCCTCCAGGGCGGCTAGCACCACAGGGAGGTACTCGGGCAGGCAGCCGGCCATCACGGCGTTCACGGCCACCTTCTCCACCGTGCACTCCACGAGGGCAGGGGGCATGACCGCTACCACCTCGTCGGCCGCCCGAGTCGTTCCGTCCAGCATCCGGGCCACCCGGGCTTCGGTCGGAGGAACAACGGGTAGCCCGTCGGTCCACCCCCGGTCAAAGAGGGCCTCGGCGTCGTCCTCGCCGGATCCCAGTTCAACTCGACGAGAGGCTAGGCCCGTGTCGTTGAACCGGAGCCGGAGTTCGTCGATCCGCCCGGGATCGACCGTCAGGGACCCTCAGCCGGGCTTGAAGGCCGGCAGGTCAGGCCCAAGATCGACCACCCCCGTCAGCTGCTCCCACCGGTCTCGGTCCCATCCCGTTGTTCGCTCGACCTCCCGGCCAGCCTCGATTCGCAGCAGGGTGGGCACGGCCTCCAGATCCAGATGCCAACTGATGGCCAGGTCGGTGTCGTCCACGACCCAGTCGGCCACCGCTGGGAAGGTCGCGTCGTCCTGGGTGTAGGCAGTCAACCCGGCTCGTTCGGACAGATCGGCCAGCACCGGCGCGACTAGCGCGCAAGCCGGGCATTCTGCCTTAACGACGGCCACTAGGCCGTCTGACAGGCCGGCGGACCCGACATCTGCAACCACCGGCCGAGTCTCGCGTATCTGACCGACTGGTCCGAGATCCGGTGAAATTCGAACCGTCGGTCACCTGAGAGATGTGTCACATCTGCCCCACCGGGCCCTGACCCGTCCGTACCCTTCACGATCGATGGGGGAGTCGCTCGACGTCACGTTCTACGGCGTTCGGGGATCGACCCCCTGCCCGTGCGACGAGAACCGCCGCTACGGAGGCAACACCTCCTGCGTGGTCCTCGACGTGCCCGGCGGGGAGCCGATCCTGTTCGACCTGGGGACCGGCCTGCGCTTTTACGGTGTGGCTGAGCCATGTGCCGGTGCGCCGTTTCGCGGAACAGCCCTAGTTAGTCACCTCCACTGGGACCACGTCCAGGGCCTGCCGTTCTTCGCCCCCCTCCACTGTGACGGCGCCCACCTCGACGTGTTCGGTCCCGCCGAGGGAGGGTCCTCGCTGGAGGCGTCGTTCGAAGCCTTCATGAACCCTCCCTACTTCCCGATCTGCATTCGGGACCTGGCGGGTGAGATCGCTTTCCACGACGTGGACGAGGTCTCCTTCGAGATCGGCCCGGCCAGGGTGACGGCCCGTTCGGTGCCCCACGTCGGTTTGACCTACGGCTACCGGGTGGACTGGAACGGCACCAGTGTCGCCTACGTGAGCGACCACCAGCAGCCCGTCGACGAACCCCAACGGGTGGCCGATCCAGTGCTGGAGTTAGCCGACGGGGTGGACCTCCTCATCCACGACGCCCAGTTCACCCCCGAGGAGTTCGCCGAGCGATCCGACTGGGGTCACTGCACCGTTGACTACGCCCTGGAAGTAGCCCACCAGGCTGCAGCCAGAGAGCTGGTGCTGTTCCATCACGACCCGGCTCACGACGACGACACCGTCGACCGCCTCCTGGCCGGAGCCCAGGAGCGGTGCAGCCACCTGGACGTAGTGGACGTCTCGGCGGCCGCCGAGGGTCACACCATCTCGCTGCACCGGCCGGGGCACCTGTCCACCGTCTGATCCGGCGCTAGCGTCCAGCCTCGACCGACCCGGACGGCACGGAGGTAGTAGGTGGGATCGGAGATCGACGGCGACCTTTACCGAAAGGTCCTGGGGCGTTACCCCACCGGGGTGACCCTGGTTACCGGGATGGACGGCGACGAGCCCTTGGCCATGGTTATCGGCTCCTTCGTATCGGTATCCATGGACCCGCCCCTGGTCGGGTTCCTACCCGGCAAGAGCTCTCACACGTGGCCACGGATCGAGATCAGCGGGTCGTTCTGCGTCAACGTGCTATCCGACACCCAGGAGAACCTCTCCAACGCCTTCTTCCGCAAGGACGGGGACCCGTGGGAGGAAACGGGCTGGGTGCCCGCAGCTTCTGGGTCTCCAGCCATCCCGTCATGTCTGGCCTCCATCGACTGCGCGATTCACGACGTGGTCGACGCCGGCGACCACTGGTTCGTTCTGGGCCGGGTTACCGACCTCAGCCACGTCGACGAAGGTTCACCGCTCGTGTTCCTCGGTGGCCGGTACGGCGGGTACCGGCCCCCCGTCTAATGGCCGTCTACGCCCTAGGCGACCGGGTACCGCAGGTCGACCCCACGGCTTACGTCCATCCGCTGGCCGTGGTGATTGGCGACGTGGTGCTGGGACCCGAGTCCAGCGTGTGGCCCCATGCTGTGATCCGGGCCGACGACAACCGCATCGCTATCGGAGCCCGGACCTCGGTCCAGGACAACGCCGTGCTTCACTGCACAGGCGAGCTGGCCACCATCGTGGGCAACGACGTCACCCTCGGTCACCTATGCCACCTCGAGGGGTGCACCATCGAGGACCGGGCGCTCGTCGGCGTAGGGGCCGTGGTCCTCCACGAGGCGGTCGTTGGTCGGGGGTCGATCGTGGGGGCCAACGCCGTGGTACGCAACGGCCAGATCGTGCCCCCGAATTCCATGGCCCTCGGCGTGCCGGCCACCGTCCGCGAGGGCGTGGTGCCCGAGGACGCCAACATGGTCAACGCCATGGTCTACGTGCAGCGGGGTCGTGAGTTCCGCGAGTTGCTGCGTCGGCTGGACTGATCGGGTGGCCGTCGACGACACGGGGCCCGACCCGACGGACGGGTTCGAGAACCACCGGTTCCAGTCCGGTGACCTGAGCCTGGTCGCCCACCTGGCCCGTCCGCCACTCAGCGGGGACGGCCGGCCCGGCGTGGTGATCTGCCACGGCTTTCCCAGCGGGCCAGGTGGCGGAGCCAACAGCGTGGCCACCTTTCCCGAACTGGCCTTCCGCATCGCCACTGAGATGGGTTGGGTGGCCATGGTCCCGTACCTACGCGGGATGGGTGACTCGGAGGGTGATTTCAGTCTGGATGGATGGAGAGACGACGTGGCAGCCGCCGCGGCCGACCTCCGCGGCCAGGACAGCGTGCAGGGCGTCTGGGCCGTTGGGTTCGGGACCGGCGCCTCACTGGCCATCTGTGCTGCGGCGGTCGATCCCGAGATCCGAGGTGTGGCCGCCTTGGCCGCTCCGGCCGACTGGTCGGACTGGGCGGCCAACCCGCGCCGTCTTCTCCTCCACGCCCGCCAGGCCGGCGTGATCACCTCCGAGGAAGCACCCACCGACTTCGGACGATGGTCAGCGGCCCTGCGGGATGTCGCAGCCGAACGATCGGTGGCTGAGCTGGGCACCCGCGACCTCCTACTGATCCACGGCAGCGACGACGAGGTGGTGCCGCCACTGGACGCTCGGGTGCTGGCCTCGGGCCACGGAATCGCCGACCTGCGGATGATCGCCGGCGCCGGCCACCACCTGCGCCACGACCCCCGGGCTATCGCCATGCTTCTGGGTTGGCTGGACCGCCAGCGCCGCCAACACGACTGACCGGTTTACCGGGGCGCCTGACCGGGTACCCGGGGTCTGTCCCAGACGGTTCAGCGATCACCCACGACCCTGCTCGCTGGGAGAAGGGTCGGGGATTCTGCACCTATAATTGTTACTATCTGCGTAGGAGAAATCCCGATGGGCCGCCATCGGATACGACAGAAAACCGCTCTCCAGGGAGACGCCACAGATGTCCGCAACCGACCTCGGTCTTGACCTCAGTCGCTACAAGCTTGGCTGGAGCGACGAGGAGGACTACGTCTTCAAGCCCAAGAAGGGGCTGAACGAGGACATCATCCGCGAGATGTCGTGGATGAAGGGCGAACCCGACTGGATGCGGGACTTCCGACTGAAGTCCTACGAACGCTTCGGTCGTCGACCGATGCCCTGGTGGGGCGGTGACCTGTCAGGCATCGACTTCGACGACATCTTCTATTACATCAAGCCCACGGAGTCGCTTTCCGACGACTGGGACGAGGTCCCGGAGTCAATCAAGAACACCTACGAGAAGCTGGGCATTCCAGAGGCAGAGCGCAAGTACCTGGCCGGCGTCACCGCCCAGTACGAGTCCGAGGTCGTGTATCACCGCAACCGCGAAGACCTTGAGGAGCAGGGCGTCATCTTCTGCGACATGGACACCGCGCTGCGGGAGTACCCGGAGGTCGTACGCGCCTACTTCGGGCGGATCATCCCGCCCAACGACAACAAGTTCTCGGCCCTGAACTCCGCCGTGTGGAGCGGGGGCTCGTTCATCTACGTGCCGCCCGGTGTGAAGGTGGAGATGCCCCTGCAGGCCTACTTCCGGATCAACGCCGAGAACATGGGCCAGTTCGAGCGAACCCTCATCATCGCCGACGAAGGTTCCGAGGTGCACTACATCGAAGGGTGCTCAGCCCCCGTCTACAGCACCGACTCGCTGCATTCGGCTGTGGTGGAGATCGTGGTCAAGCAGGCGGCCCGGGTCACCTACACCACCATCCAGAACTGGTCATCGAACGTCTACAACCTGGTCACCAAGCGGGCCCGGGTGGAGGCCGAGGGGCACATGGAGTGGATCGACGGGAACATCGGATCCCGGCTGACCATGAAGTACCCGGCGGTCATCCTGGCCGGGCCCAAAGCCTCCGGTGAGGTCCTCTCGGTGGCCTACGCAGGGCCGGGCCAACACCAGGACGCCGGAGCCAAGATGACGCATGCCGCCCCCGAGACGACATCCAAGATCGTCTCCAAGTCGATCTCCAAGGACGGCGGACGGACCAGTTACCGCGGCCTGGTTCGAGTCGAGGACGACGCCTACGGCTGCAAGAGCTTCGTGCAGTGCGACGCCCTGATCCTGGACGACGACAGCATCTCGGACACCTACCCATACATGGAGGTCGGTTCAGCTGATGCGGTGGTCGGCCACGAGGCCACAGTGTCCAAGGTCGCCGACGACCAGCTCTTCTACCTGATGAGCCGAGGGTTGTCCGAGGAGCAGGCCATGTCCATGGTGGTCAACGGTTTCATCGAGCCGGTCACCCGGACGCTGCCCATGGAGTACGCCGTGGAGTGGAGCCGCCTCATCGAGTTGCAGATGGAGGGCTCAGTCGGCTGACCCGCCAGGGCCGACCCAGTCGGTCACCCGGCAGAAGCCCCCCAGGAGGCACACTCTGGTCATGCCGATGCGCCAGAACTGCAAACACTTCGAGAGCCGCAGTTACCCCAACGGGGACACCGTGCGGAAGTGCAATCTGGACCTGGCACCCGAGGCGCCATGGCGTTGCCCGGAAGATTGCCCCTCGTTTACCAAGCGCCGGGTCGATGTCAACTGGAGCCACGGAGCGCTCATCACCCCGGAGACGCCTGACGAGCCGGTCGGCCTGGGTGAAGACGAGAGCATCGCTGCTCTGCTGGACGCCGCCGAGGACATCGTCAATGAGGCCGGCCCTCGGGTGATGGCCGACCTAGACGCAGAGCGGTCGAAGAAGCGCTTTGGCCGCAGCAGAGCCAAGGGCCCACAGGGTGCCGGGGGCCGCAGGCGCCGCCGGAAGAAGAAGTAGGTGGGGAGCCGAGGGCGCCCAACAAGGACAGGTGTCCGACCGGATCGGGCAATGAATTAACGGCTGTCCGGCGAAGTTAGCCGTGGTTGCCGACCGACCCGTCGGGGCGCCTGCGGGCCACGGCCGTTGCTGCCGTTAACCTGTGTCCGAACAATGGAGTCGACCACCGTCACCGTCAACGTCCCCGGCAACGACCTCATGTCGGACCTCGTGGGAGAGCGCGACGTCCTACTGAGACGAGTTGAGGGCGCCTTCCCCGGATCGGCCATCCACGTCCGAGGCAACCAGATCACCATCGACGGCGACCACGCCCTCACCGTCCGACGGGTCTTCGACGAGGTAGTGGCTCTCCTCCAACAGGGCCTCGCCGTCGACGAGCGCACCCTGGACCGGGCCATCGACATGGTGCGGGCCGACGAGCGGCCCTCAGAGGTGCTCACCGCGGAAATCCTCCGCTCGGCGAGCGGCAAGCCCATCCGTCCCCGGTCGGCGGGGCAGAAGCGCTACGTCGAGGCGGTGACCGACGGGATCATCACCTTTGCCATCGGACCAGCGGGTACCGGCAAAAGTTGGCTAGCCGTGGCTATGGCCGTCCGGGCGCTAAAGGCCGGACAGGTGGACCGTATCGTGCTGACCCGTCCGCTGGTTGAGGCTGGAGAGCGGGTCGGTTTTCTGCCCGGCGACCTGATGGCCAAGGTGGACCCCTACCTCCGGCCCCTCTACGACGCCCTGTTCGACATGGTGGACGCCGAGACCGCCCAGCGCCTGTTGGACCGGAGTCAGGTGGAAGTAGCGCCCCTGGCGTTCATGCGAGGTCGCACTCTCAACAACAGCTTTGTCATCCTGGACGAGGCCCAGAACACCACGCCCGAACAGATGAAGATGTTCCTTACCCGCGTGGGGTTTGGGTCGCGAGTGGTGGTGACGGGAGACGTCAGCCAGGTCGACGTGCCGGGAGGTCGTAGCGGCCTCGAGGGCCTTCAGAACACCCTGTCAGACATCGAGGGGCTGTCGTTCGTCCGACTAGGGGCCCGCGACGTGGTACGCCACCGAATCGTTCAGGACATTGTCGAGGCTTATGAACGGGCCGGAGCGGAGCCTCCGGGTCCCAACGGGCCGACCGGATGAGTCAAGAGCCTCCCCAACCGGGTCCCGTCGCCGGCCCGACAGTGATTGTGGACGACGAGCGGGACGACCCCGATCCCGCCCAGCCGGTCAATGTGGACCGGTGGGAGGCTCTGGTGGCCGACGTTCTATTGGCCGAAGGACTCGGTGACCGACCGGTCGAGGTCCATCTACACTTCGTGGACGAGTTGTCCATCGAGGTCCTGAACCGCGACCACATGGACGGCTCCGGCCCGACCGACGTTCTGGCTTTCCCGGTTGATGATCCGGCTGAGGTGCCGCTCCACGTACCCGTTCTACTGGGCGACGTAGTGGTGTGCCCGTCGGTGGCCGCCGGCCAGGCCTCGGAGCACGCCGGCGACTACCACGCCGAGTTGGCCCTGTTGGTGGTGCACGGCGTCCTGCACCTCCTAGGGAACGACCACGCCGATCCGGACCAGGCGGCGGCCATGCAGACCAAGGAGCGTGGCCACCTGGCCCGACACGGGATGGAGCGGCCGTGAGCCTCGTGCTCGGGGTGGTCCTTGTGGTGCTGCTGATGGCGGCTAGCGGTGTGCTGGTTGCCGCCGAAACCAGTCTTCTACACATCCGTCGGGCCCAAGCCGAGGTCCTGGCTGATTCCGGCACGGAAGCCGACGACAGTGTGGATCGGTCGGATCTGTTGGACCTGCTGGACGACCGAGTGCGTGGCCTAGGCCCCCTCCTGTTCGTACTGATGGCCCTTCGTCTGTCGGCCGCTGGCCTGCTGGCCATCGTGGTAGCCGACCGGGTTGGCGCGAGCTGGGCCGCGGTAGCGCTGGCCGGTCTCCTGGTGGTCGGCTTCGCCCTGGTCGACGTGCTGCCCCGGACAATGGCCCTCCGAACCACCGACCGGCTAGCGCTCCGCCTGGCGCCCCTTGCCAGGGCCCTTGGACGGGTCGGACCGTTGCGGTGGATCGCTCTGGGCCTGGTCGACCTTCTGGACCGCCTGCTGCCCCGGAGACTCAGGACCGGTGCGCCCAGCATGTCCGAGGAGGAACTCTTAGCCGTGGCCGACCGGGCGCTTGCCTCGGCGTCCATCGACGCCGAGGAGCATGAGCTGATCGAGTCGGTCATCGCCTTCGGCGACACCCTGGTCAGGGAGGTAATGGTTCCCCGACCGGACATGGAATGCGCGGCTGCCGACCTGACGGTAGCGGAGGCCATAGCCGTGGCAGCCCGAAACGGCCACTCGCGGGTCCCGGTCAGCGGCGACGGTGTTGACGACATCGTCGGCGTGGTCCACGCCAAGGACCTCATGAAGGCCCACCTGGACGGACGGGACACTGAACCGGTCGGATCCCTAGCCCGGCCGCCACGCTTCGTGCCCGAGACCAAGCAGGCCGACGACCTATTGCGTGAGATGCAGGCCGATCGCTACCACTTGGCCATCGTGGTGGACGAGTACGGAGGGACGGCTGGCCTGGTCACCATGGAAGACCTCCTGGAGGAGGTAGTGGGCGAGATTGTGGACGAGTTCGACACTGAGGAGCCCCTGGTTCAGCCGCTGGCCGGTGGGGGCCTGCGGGTCCACGGGCGCATGCCCATCGACGAACTCGACGAGATGCTGGGCGGCACCCTGCCCGACGGAGACTGGGACACCGTAGGCGGCCTGATCTTCGATGCGCTGGGCCACGTCCCCGAAGTCGGCGAGGGCGTGGAGGTGGCCGGTCGACGTTTCGGGGTAGAACAGGTAGTAGGGCGCCGGATAACCCGGGTGCGGATCAGTGGCCCCGGGGACACCGAATGAACGGGCTGGTCGAGCCTGGAGGGGACGGTCACCGGTCGGGCTTCGTGACGCTCGTCGGCCGACCCAACGTCGGCAAGTCGACCCTGCTGAACCGGTTACTCGGCCAGAAAGTCACCATCGTGTCCGACAAGCCCCAGACCACCCGGACTGAGGTGCGCGGGGTGCTGACCCGACCCGACGTCCAGGCCGTGTTCTGCGACACCCCGGGAATCCATAAGCCTCGGACCCTGCTAGGCGAACGCCTAAACGACACGGCCCGGGCGGCGCTCGGCGACATGGACGTGGTGCTCTTCCTGGTAGAGGCAGACGGTGCCATAGGGCGGGGTGACAATTTCATCGCAGCCGGGCTGCCGAAGGACCGCACCGTGCTGGTCGTCAACAAAGCCGACAGAGTGGGGCGGGAGCGGATAGCCGAACAACTGATCGCTGCCTCGGGCTTCGACTTCGACGAATACTTCCCGATCTCGGCCCGGACGGGTGACGGGGTCGACGCCCTACGCGACCACGTGCTGGACCGGCTCCCGGAAGGACCGCGGTACTACCCGGAGGACATGGTCACCGACGTCCCCGAGGCCTTCTGGGTCGCCGAGCTGGTGCGTGAGCAGCTGCTGTCCGTGGTGAAGGAGGAGCTGCCGCATTCCATCGCCACCCGGGTGACCGAGTGGGAGTGGCCCCGGATCCGTTGCGAAATCCTGGTTGAGCGTGAGTCCCAGAAGGGGATCGTGATCGGGAAGAAGGGAGCGGTTCTAAAGGAAGTCGGCACGGCAGCTCGGGCCCAGCTGCCCGAGGGGGCGTTCCTGGAGCTTTTCGTACGAGTCGACAAGGGCTGGCAGCGGCGGCCCAAGGCCCTAGACCGCTTGGGCTACTAACCGGCAGGGCACCATCGGGCCCCGGTTACAACCCCTCCAGGAACGAGACCACCTCGTCCGGGTCGGCCGTACGGGCCATTGGGGGGAGGGCCTCCAGAAGATCCCACCGATACGAGCGGCTGCTTGCCAGGCGCCGGTCGAGTACGGCAACCACACCCCGATCCTCGGTCGTCCGGATGAGGCGCCCAGCCCCCTGAGCCAGCTCGGTGGCGGCCAGCGGGAGGTCGATCTCCCGCCACGCCCCATCCCCCAACAGGTCCCGACGGGCGCTTAACAGCGGGTCGTCAGGTCGGGGGAACGGGATCCGGTCGATGACGACAAGCGAGAGGCTGGGACCCGGGACGTCAATCCCATGCCAGAGCCCCTTGGTGCCGAACAGGCACGACGTCTCGTCGTCGGCAAACTTGGCGAGCAGCAAGGGCTTGGGTAGGTCGTCCTGGTGCAGGACCTGCCAGGGAAAACGGTCGCGGAGGGCATCGACGGCCTCATCGAGGGCCCGACGGCTGGTGAATAGGGCGAGGGTCCGCCCACCGGCCGCTGTTACCAGGCGCTCAATCTCGTCGTAACAGGCCGCCCGGTAACCGTCGTCACTAGGGTCAGGCATCGACGTGGCGCAGTACAGGAGCGACTGGCGTTCGAAGTCGAAGGGGCTACCCACGTCCTCGATCCGGTGCTGGTGGTCCGTCAGGCCCAGGCGGGTAGACAGGTTGGCCGGGATGGTGGCGCTGGTCAGGACCACGGTGCGCTCACCCCAAAGACACTGGTCCAGCACCGCGGCCACGTCGACCGGGGCAACCTGGAGACTGAGCCGGCCGACAGCCCCCTCGGTCCACGCCACCTTGGGGCCCGGAATCGGTCCACCGTCTAGGTCGAGCGCCGCGCTGACATCACCGGCAAGGGTCTCCAGCGACCTGAGGGCACGGGCCCGCCTGGCCCCCGTGTCACCGGGGCCGTCCGCCGGAACGCCCAGCAACTCGGTCCGGAGTGCTGCCAGGCGGGTATCAGCCAGGTTCAGGGCGGACCGCAGTTCAACGGTCGCCTCCGGGACCAGGCGAGCGCCGACGTAGGGGCCGAGGGCATCGTCCAGACGGCCGGCTAGGTCGGCCACGTTCTCGACGGCCGTCGAGCCAGCCAGGATCGACCGAGCTCGCTGCACCAGTGCGACAAACCGTCCGGCCCGCAACTCGAATCCCGAGGCATGGGCCAGGACGTCCTCAGTTTGGTGCGCCTCGTCGAGAATGGCCACCTCGTGGAACGGGAGGGCCGCCCCCTCGGTAACCACGTCGATCCCGTAGAGGTGGAGATTGGTGACAACCAGGTCGACCGTCTCGGCTGTCGCCCGAGCCGCCTCGGCGAAGCACTCTCCTCCGCTGGGACACCGGGCAGCACCCGGGCACTCATGGGAACCGACGCTGACCGCCGCCCACGTCATGGCCGTGGGCTGAATCGGGAGATCAGCCCGATCGCCCGTTTCCGTCGAGTCGGCCCACTCGGCGATAGTGGCCAGTTGATCGGCGTCAGCGGCATCGGCCAGGCCGTCGAATTGTTGCTGGCTATCGCCGACAGCCGCCAACTCGGTGAGGCGCTGACGGCACACGTAGTTGACCCGACCCTTCAACACCGAGAAGGTGAAGGTCCGTCCAAGACGGGTTCGGAGGTGTTCAGCCAGGAACGGTAGGTCCTTGGTAGCCAACTGGTCCTGGAGAGCCTTGGTGGCCGTGGCCACCACGGTGGTCCGACCTGACAGGAGCGCGGGGACGAGGTAGGCCAGCGACTTACCGGTTCCGGTTCCCGCCCTAACCACCAGATGTGTTCCGGCCTCGATCGACTCAGCCACCCGGCGAACCATGGCCTCCTGGCCGGGACGGCGCTCACCGCCTCCCGGCAGGGCCCCGCAGACCTCCTCGAGGGCGATCGCCGCCTGCTCCGCCACATCCATCGCACGGAGGCTAGAACGGCCTGCCGACACCCCGCCGACGGGGTGCGCGGGTAGTTTCATCCCGTGCTTGCCTCGGATCTCGATCCGACCCGGATCCCCGGTCACATCGCCTGTGTGATGGACGGCAACGGCCGATGGGCCGAGCAGCGCGGCCTGCCCCGAACCGACGGCCACACGGCCGGCGAGCAGGCCTTGTTCGAGGTCCTGGACGGTGCCGACGATCTAGGCGTGGGCTGGTTCACCGTCTATGCCTTCTCAACCGAGAACTGGCGCCGCCCGGTCGACGAGGTGCAGTTCCTCCTCCAGTTCAACGAGGAGATCCTCCTGAACCGTCAGCGGGAACTCCACGAGCGCAACATTCGCATCCGGTTCATCGGCCGTCGGGACCGGCGGGTGCCCCGGCGCCTGGTCCGACGCATGGACGAGGCGACCGCCCTTACCCGGGACAACACAGGGCTGACGTTCACCATCGCCTTCAACTACGGCGGTCGAGCCGAGCTGGTTGACGCCGTCCAGCAGATCGTCGACGGCGACACCCGCAGGGTCACGGAGCAGACCATCGCCCGACACCTCTACGACCCGGAGATGCCCGAGCCGGACCTGGTGATCCGCACGTCGGGAGAGTACCGAGTCTCGAATTTCCTGCTCTGGAAGCTGGCCTACAGCGAGTTGGTGTTCAGCGACACACTGTGGCCCGACTTCCGACGTGAGCACCTGTACGCGGCGATTAAGGAGTACCAAGACCGCGACCGCCGCTACGGCGGCGTCGGCGGGCCCGAGGCGTGAGCCTCTACCGCGCCGACGGCATCGTCCTTCGGACCTGGCGTCTCGGCGAAGCCGATCGAATCGTCGTCCTGCTTACTCCCGAGAACGGCAAGGTTCGGGCGGTGGCCAAGGGGGTACGCAAGACTCGCAGCAAGTTCGGTGGGCGACTTGAGCCGACCAGCCACGTGGCGGTCCAGCTATACGCCGGGCGAGGCGACCTGGACATCGTGACCCAGGCCGAGACCATTGACCGGTTCGAGAGCCTGCGACTCGACGCCGACCGGTTCGCCGACTCCTCGGCCCTCCTAGAGGTGGTTGACGTAGTCAGCCCGGACCGGGAGCCCGACGAGCGGCGATACCGGATGCTGCTGGGAGCTCTGCGAACTCTGGACGAGCGACCCACGGCGCTAGTCGTCCCGGCCTTCTACCTGAAGCTGCTGGCCCACGAGGGGCTAGCACCCCAACTAGACGCCTGCGTCCGTTGTGGCAACGGGTCACCGCTGGTGGCTATCGACGTAGGGGAGGGCGGTGTGTTGTGTGACGGTTGCCGCCGGGGCCGGCCGGTCAGTGAGCCGGCGCTGGCCGTGCTCCGGGCCATTCTGGGCGGTGGGTTGTCCGATGCCCTCGAGGTCGCCGACCCGGGAGTGTGCAGGGAGGTAGACGCGGTGGCCACCACAGTGGCCGAGTACCACTTGGAGCGTCGCCTTCGATCCCGGAGGGTCATGGGCCACGCTTAACCCGGTCTGATCCGGCGAGACCGGTTCAGATCAGGTCGTCACCGGGGACCTGATCCAGCCCGGGCACAAACACCGGCTCGCCGACCCAGCCCCGGTCAACGACCAGCGTCCCACCAATCCGGTCGCCAATCCGCCGATGCCCCCGGCTGGTCAACACCAAGCCCATCTCCACCAGGGGGATGAACGGCACAGGGATCACCCACGGCAGGGTCCGCCCGGCTGCCCCCCGGAACCCGGGCAGGCCACCGTCCCGTCGATTGACCACCCGCAGCCCGGTGACCGCCTTGCCCAGGCTAAAGCCGGTGACCATAGTGAGCACGACCTGGTTGAGCACCATGAGGACAGTGGCTGTCCAGATGATGGTCGGGTTGATGGATGTCGGGAGACCAGCATCGTTAGTCAGGACGGCGTCGCTCCGGTGCACCAGCAGGATGACGATGGCCATGAAGAGGTTGTCCAGCAGCCAGGCAGCCAGTCTCCTACCGGACACCGCTGTGGGGTCGGGGCCGGAAGCACCACCCCGGAGCCGGTCAATGATGTTCACCGGCCCATTCTGGCCTGAACGACCCGGCGACCGTCGACCCTCGTCGAAGGGCGTGAAACCAATCCCACGTAGGGATTGGACCCCTTCGCTTAGGGGTGCGCAGGTACCCTGCACGCCCATGGTCCCCAACGACGAGACGCTGTTCGACAAGGTGGTGAACCTCTCGAAGCGCCGCGGGTTCGTCTTCCAGTCGGCCGACATCTACGGCGGCTTCCGTTCCACCTACGACTACGGGCCGATCGGTGTCCTCCTGCTCCGCAACGTCAAGGAGCAGTGGTGGCGGACCATGGTTCAACTGCGCCACGATGTGGTCGGTCTCGACGCCTCGATCCTCTCGCCGCCCGCTGTCTGGGAGGCTTCCGGCCACCTGGCCAACTTCTCCGACCCGCTCGTGGACTGCCGGGAGTGCGGGGCCCGGCACCGCCAGGACAAGCTCGAGGATCCGGAAGCCTGCCCATCGTGCGGCGGGTCCGGCACGTTGACCGAGGCCCGGCAGTTCAACCTCATGTTCAAGACCCATGCCGGTCCAATGATCGAATCGGCGGCCGAGGTGTATCTGCGCCCTGAAACAGCCCAAGGCATGTTCATCAACTTCGCCAACGTGGTGAACACGTCGCGTAAGAAGCCGCCATTCGGCATCGCCCAGATCGGAAAGTCCTTTCGCAACGAGATCACCCCCGGCAACTTCGTGTTCCGGACCCGCGAGTTTGAGCAGATGGAGATGGAGTTCTTCGTGCCGCCCGACGACTCGGCCGAGTGGTACCGCTACTGGTGCGACGCCCGGATGAGCTGGTACCGGGACCTGGGCATGCCCGAGGACCTCCTGCGCCTCCGGGAACACGACAGCGACGAGTTGAGCCACTACTCGACGGACACCGCCGACGTGGAGTTCCTCTTCCCGTGGGGGTGGGACGAGTTGGAGGGCATCGCCAACCGCACCGACTTCGACCTCCGACGCCACGCCGAGAGCGCAGGAACGAAACTGGAGTACCACGACCCCAACTCCGGCGACCGCTACGTGCCCCACGTGATCGAACCGGCGGCCGGCGCCACCCGGACGGCGATGGCTTTCCTCATGGCGGCCTACGACGAAGAAGAAGTCAACGACGACGTACGGACCGTCCTGCGCCTTGACCACCGCCTAGCCCCCTACAAGGTTGCCGTACTACCGCTGTCCAAGAAGGCCGAGCTCGTAGACCCATCCAACAAGGTGCTGGGCCTGCTCCAGCCCCACTGGATGTGCGACTACGACGAGACCCAGGCCATCGGCCGCCGCTACCGGCGACAGGACGAGATCGGCACGCCGTACTGCGTGACCATCGACTTCGACACCCTGGAGGACCAGGCGGTGACCGTACGCGAGCGGGACTCCATGGCCCAGGACCGGGTGCCCGTCGACAACCTGGTGGAATACCTGAGCGGTCACCTGACCCCCTGAGCGGATCCGACGCCGTCGACACCGGCAAAGGCGGCCAGACTGACGGGATGGAAAGCGCCGACGACCTTCGACAACTTGTAGTCGATGCCACGACGGCCAGCACCGCCGAAGCCCGTCGTGCGGCGGTGGCCGCTGTGCCGCCCTCCCTGATTGCCAACCTGCTCCACGCGGGCCTCGCCGAGGGACCGAGGCCCGCGGCGCTGGGCACTGGTGTAGCGGCCAGCCCGGGAGCGGCCAGTGGAGCACTGTGCCTCACCGCCGAAGCCGTGCTAGATGCCTCGGACCGTGGTGAGGCCGCAGTCCTGGTCCGCGACGAGACCACGCCAGCCGACGAGGTCGGGATGCGGGAGGCGGCCGGCATTGTGACGGCCCGGGGTGGGATGGCCGGGCACGCCGCAGTAGTGGCACGGGGGTGGGGCATTCCAGCCGTGGTGGGCGTGGCCGACCTCCGAGTGGCCGACAACCACGTGGTCCTAGGAGGTCGGCGACTGGACGAAGGCTCGGCCGTCTCACTCGATGGCTCAACAGGTGAGGTCTTCGCCGGCGAAGCCGACCTGGCCGGCACGGTCTACCTACCCGAGCTAGACGTCCTGCTGTCCTGGGCCGACGAGATACGCGACAACCGCGTCGGGGTGCGGGCAAACGCAGACCGAGCCGACGACGCGGCCCGGGCCCGAGACTTCGGTGCCGAGGGCATCGGCCTGTGCCGGACAGAGCACCTGTTCCTCGGTGACAGGCTTCCGCTGGTGCAGCGATTCCTGGCCGCTGAGGATCCGGCCGAAGAGGCAGCGGCCCTCGACGACCTAGAAGTCGTACAGCGGTCCGACCTGGTTGGGGTACTGGAGGCCATGGCGCCCCACCCGGTAGTAGTCCGCCTCCTGGACGCGCCACAGCACGAGTTCCGCGGCGACACCGCCGAGGACCGGGAGCACAACCCAATGCTCGGCACCCGGGGGGTTCGCCTGGCCATCCTGCGCGAGGGCCTGTACCGGATGCAGGTCCGGGCCCTGTGCGCCGCGGTGGCCGACGCACGAGCCGCCGGGGCCGAGCCGCACGCCTCGGTGATGCTGCCCCTGGTAGCCACAGCGTCCGAGCTGGCGCTGGTACGGGGCTGGGTCCTGGACGAGATGACCACGTCCGCCATAGGGGACGCCCTACCAGTAGGCACCATGGTCGAAACCCCACGTGCTGCCCTCCGGGCCGACGACCTAGCTATCCACGCCGACTTCTTCTCATTCGGGACCAACGACCTCACCCAGATGGTGTTCGGGTTGAGTCGAGACGACGCCGAACGAGACCTGATGGGCAAATACCGAGAGCGAGGCGTACTGGACGCCAACCCATTCGAACACCTGGACGAGGGGGCGGTGGCCCCCCTGGTGGCAGCGGCCATCCGGGCCGGGCGGGAGACCCGACCGGGCCTCGAGGTCGGGGTATGTGGAGAACATGGCGGCGATCCCCGGTCCATCCACCTACTGGTGGAGGCCGGCGTGGATTACGTGTCGTGCTCTCCGTTCCGGGTTCCGGTAGCGCGCCTGGCCGTAGCCCAGGCGCTCATAGCCCAGGGCGCCTGACCTGTCCCACGGCCGCCCGGCTGCCGGAAAGCCTCCGTGAGGCCGGTGGTACGTTCGGCCGATGGGCATCGTGGACGACGACGTACGGCGCGTGCGAGACGAGACTGACATCGTCCGCCTCATCACCGAACACACCCAGCTCAAGAAGCAGGGCGCCCAGTGGATGGGACTCTGCCCGTTCCACGGGGAGAAGTCCCCCTCGTTCTCGGTGAACGCCGAGAAGGGCGTCTACTACTGCTTCGGCTGCCAGGCCAAGGGCGACGCCATCGACTTCGCTCGCGAAACCGAGGGGCTGGACTTCGCCGGGTCCGTCGAGTTCCTGGCCGGCAAGGTCGGGATCACTCTGCGGTACACGGACCGCAACGAGGGCCGTAGCCGCAACCGCCGCAAGGAACATGCCGAGCACATCGGGCGGGCCGCGGACTTCTACCACGAGCGCCTCCTGGAGGACTCCACCGCCCGTTCGGCCCGCGACTACCTCCGCTCACGGGGCTACGACAGTGATGTGGCCCGCCGGTTCCAGATCGGGTGGGCACCCGACGAGTGGTCCGAGCTGTCGCGCCACCTGCGGCTGAAAGATGACGAGTGGGTGACCACCGGGCTGGGTGGCATCAACAAGCGGGGCGGCCAGTACGACTTCTTCCGGGCCCGGATCGTGTTTCCAATCTTCGACGCCCAGGGCAACGCCATTGGGTTCGGTGGACGCAAGCTGCCCGACGGCGAGGGACCGAAGTACAAGAACACCTCGGACGCCGCCGAGTTCTACTCCAAGAGCGAGGTGCTCTACGGGCTCCACTGGGCTAAGGGCGAGGCGGGGCGGACCGACGAACTGGTGGTGTGCGAAGGGTATACCGACGTGATCGGGTGCCACCTGGCGGGCATCGAGCGGGCAGTGGCCACCTGTGGCACGGCCCTCACCCCCCAGCACGCCCGCACCATGGGCCGGTTCGCCAGCCGTGTCGTGCTGGCCTTCGATGCTGACGGCGCCGGCCAGGCAGCCGCCGAGCGGGTCTACGCCTGGGAAGAGGAGTTCGGTCTGCGGTTCGCTGTAGCCGCCCTACCCGCTGGAGCCGACCCCGGCGACCTGGCGAGCAACGACCCGGACGGCCTACGG
Source organism: Acidimicrobiales bacterium (assembly GCA_022452035.1). NCBI lineage: Bacteria > Bacillati > Actinomycetota > Acidimicrobiia > Acidimicrobiales > Acidimicrobiales bacterium. The sequence continues at coordinate 41,264 of JAKURV010000012.1, forward strand.
GCCGCCATTGAAGAAGCTCGGCCGTTCCTGGAGTTCCGGGTGGACCGGGAGTTGGACCGGAGCGACCTGGACTCGGCAGAGGGGCGAGCTCTGGCCGCCACGGCGGCCATGCGACTGGTCGTCGAACATCCCGACGCGCTGGTCCGGGACCAGTACGTGATGCGGATTGCCGACCGGTGCATGGTGAGCGCCGACGAGGTGCGTCGCCGGGCCGAAACGCCCGCCGGCGATCCGACTACTCGGGGTCGACATATGGCGGTGGACGGTGGCGGCAACCCAACCACACCCGGCCACCTGACCCCGGAGCACCAGGCACTGCGGCTGCTGGTTCACCGGCCCGGCGAGGTGGCCGACCACCTGGCCTCGGTGCTGTTTGACGACCCGGTCAACCAGGACTCCTACGAGGCGCTGGGAACTACCCGGGACCTGCACGCTGCTATGGAGCAAGCCGGGGGAGCGGTGGGTGACCTGCTGGCCCGGCTGGCTGTCGATGACGCCAGTGACGACGACCCCTGTGGCGTGGTGTCACGCCTACTCTTCCTTGCTGCCGAGCGGGCCGCTGTGGTGCTCGAGGCCGAGGCCCGCCAGGCCGGCGACCTGGCGACCTATCAGCCGTCCATCTCGTTTCTCCGGAACTGGGTCATGGACCTGCGCGAGGGCTTCACCGATTTCGCCGAGGTTGAGCCACTACTACGGTGGCTGGTCAACTATTCGGAGGGGAGGGTTGATGCCTGAGGCGGCTTCCGAGGTGCCGGCCTGGCCCGGGGTCTCGGAGTTCGAGGTGGCCCGGCTTATCAGACGCGGCCGGGCCCGCGGCCGCCTCACACTCGACGAGGTCATCGACGTGGTCTGTGATGCCGAGCTGACCTCGGAGTTGATCTCCGGCATTCGGACGGCGCTGCAGGCTGAGGGAATCGAATTTGACGAGACGGTGGCCGTGGAGGCTGACGGCGAGGAGGTCCTTCGGTTGGTCAGGGCCCGACCGTTGGAGTACCGGATCCGCCCACAGACGGGAACCGGCCAGGGGTCGACCGCCGATTCGACCCGCCTCTATCTCCACGAGATCGGACAGGTCGCCCTCCTGACCCAGGCCGAGGAGGTCGAGTTGGCCAACGGCATCACGGAGGGCAACCGGGCCGAGACGGAGCTAGCCGACCTAGCGGCGGCCGGCGAACTGGACCGGACCGCCGGCTCGGAGGTGGCCCGGCTGCGGCGCCTGCAGCGGCGAGGCGACCGAGCCCGTGACCGTCTGACCAGGGCCAACCTGCGCCTGGTGGTGTCGGTGGCCAAGAAGTACGGGGGTCGGGGCCTTCCGCTCCTAGACCTCTTCCAGGAGGGGAACCTGGGCCTGATGCGGGCGGTCGAGAAGTTCGACGCCAACAAGGGCTTCAAGTTCTCTACGTACGCCACGTGGTGGATCCGCCAGGCCATCACCCGGGCCATCGCCGACCAATCGCGCACCATCCGAATTCCAGTTCACAAAGTGGATGCCATGAACCGGGTGCTGCGGGTCCAGCGCGACCTGTCCCAAGAGCTGGAACGAGATCCCTCACACAATGAGATTGCCGAGCGCACGGTGCTGCGACCTGACGAGGTCAGAGACCTGCTCCGGTTGGCCAAGGAGCAGGACAACCCGCTGTCCCTGGACTCGCCGATGGGCGAAGAGCAGGACGCCAACCTGGCCGAGCTGGTGCCGGACCTGGGAGCGGTGGCGCCAGACGAAGAGGCCGCCCGGCGCCTGCTCGGCGACGCCATCCTGATCGCTCTGGAGGAGCTGGACGACCGTGAAAAGGATGTCGTTCGGATGCGCTTTGGCCTAGACGGAGGACAACCCCGCACGCTGGAGGAGGTGGGGCGCCACTTTGGGGTGACCCGCGAACGGGTGCGACAGATCGAGGCTCGGACCATGGCCAAGTTGCGCCATCCCCACCGTTCGCAAAAGCTCCGCGACTACCTAGACGAGGACTGAAGCGTGCCCGGTCGGCTCCCACGAACCGATCGGGGCTATGGACCGCGCTGGTATCCTGCGCACGCTCTTTCCGGGGTAGCTCAGCTGGCAGAGCGTCGGACTGTTAATCCGCAGGTCGTGGGTTCGAGCCCCACCCCCGGAGCCACAAATATGCAGGTCAGGGTCGGTCTCTCGGGGCCGGCCCTGTTCGCGTCCAAACTGGCCGGCGAATACGTGCCCGTCGCCGTCGACGTCGCCTAGCAGGTCACTGATAATCCGGCGACTACCCCGGCATGGTCGGCAGCCCACCACAGGTCTTCTACGGGGGAATCAAGTGGCTGGTCTGCCCAGTGACCAGTTGTTTCTGGATCGATGTGTAAAGAACAGCCAACTCCAGGCCGAGCCAGGACAAAGTCGATCCGCTCGGTAAACCGCACGGCAGGGTCGTCTAGGCCGGCCAGGGGTGGACCGCCCTCAACACAGCAGGAGCACCCCAGACCGGTCTTTGGGTCACACTCTGGGCGGCCAGCCGCCTGGTAAGTGTCGACGAATCCAGCATCGGTGAGTGTGCCTATGCGGGAGTCCCCGATCGGCCGGTTCAGGTCCCCGACCACCAACTGCAAGACAGCGTCGACCGAGAGGTCCTTTAGGAGGGCCAGCGTTTGGCGGGGATGACAGGCCCCATAGTCGTCGCCGGGGGCACACGCCTCGTCGCAGCCTGCCACCCCTGGTTCTAGGCACTCGAGATTGAAGCTGCTGCTAGCGAAGTGGGTGGCGACTACGTCCACCATCCCAAGTCCTGTTTTCAACCGGACCCAGTGGGCGGACCAGATTGGGGCTCCTGCCAACTCGACATAGGTCTCATCGAGGATTTGGAGGTCGGTCAGGATCATCTCCTGGTCGGGCAGCCCGCGATCATCTACCACTAGTTGGTACCGCCCACCGCACAGGGTGGGAAGCATGTCTGGTACCAGCTCCTGCTGACGGGGGCTGACCTCTTGAAAAGCGACCACGTCAGGGCAGTTCAAATCGTTCTGGATTAGAGCCCAAAGGGCTCGAAGTCGGGCGGGAGCGGCACACTGGTCAGTCTCGGGGGCGCAGTCGCTGGCGTATTCGAGACCGTGCAGCAAGTTGATGGTGGCTACCACGAGTGGTAGCGGGGGAGCTGCGATGGTTGTAGTTGTTGTGGGTGGCGTAGTTGTTGTGGGTGGCGTAGTTGTTGTGGGTGGCGTAGTTGTTGTGGGTGCCGCAGTAGTGGCCGGTGTAGTCGTCGTCGAAGGAACGAGCGTGGACGTTGAAACGGTCGAATCAGAACCGCTACCGCAGGCCAAAGTCATGAGCATGATCGCGAGGTATATGGCCAGCACCCTCATGGTCAGAGTCTGTCACCCCCCCCGGTGGGGAGGGTGGGGCGATGTAGGAGTCCCTAGGCACAAATACGTCTACCGCGGGTCGCCACCAACCGGACTCACTTCTTGCTCAATAACCGTCGATAATCTCTTCTCCGTATCGGTGGAGCGCCTCAACGGTTCGGTCTAGGGGGTCGCCGGGAACCGGCACGCCGACCCAGGTCACGCCGAGTTCTTCGAGGGCCGCCAAGCCTGCGAGGTGAGCGTCAACGCTGAAGTCATCGTTAGCCGGGGAGCCGCCGTCGGGACACACAAAGTGCACGTCCACGGCCGAGTCACGCCCTGCTGACTCCAATCGCTGCCACAGATCGTCGAGCATCGGCACCAGATCGTCACGGGTCTCAAGAGGCGCGGTACGCGCGGTGGATGCCAGTTGTGGAGAGGTCGGGAACGGGATCCATCCCTGACCCTTCGACGCGACCCGCTGGCGGGCTCGTCCGGAGTTTCCGCCGATCCAGATAGGCGGATGGGGCTGCTGTGTAGGTTCAGGGTGGGCTTGGTTTCCGGAAGCCGTGAAGTGGCGGCCCTCGAAGGTCACCTCGTCGCCGGACCACGCGGCGAGAATTATGTCGAGGGCCTCGTCGAAGAGGTCGTTGCGTTCATCGAACTCGATGCCTAGGGCCCGGTACTCCGACCTCAGGTATCCGGTGCCGGCACCGAGGATGGTCCGTCCGTCGGAAAGGACGTCGACGGTAGCCACCATCTTCGCTAGGAGAAAAGGATTGCGATAGGGGGCGACCACCACGTTGCTCATCAGGCGGATCTGTTCAGTGACCGCGGCGCAGAAAGCCAGGGCAGTAAACGGGTCAAGAGCGTTATGCCCGCCGGCTTCCAACCAGCGTCGACTGGGAATCGGGTGGTCGGTGAAGCCGACGGCGCCGAACCCGCCCGCTTCAGCCGCCTCGAGCACCGAGCGCATCCCGTTGCGGGTTGCCAGTGCCGGGTCGTGGTCGCCGCCAGCCATCGGATAGGTGAATGAGAACTGCATGGGTCCGGTCAGGGTCCGTAGGCGTATCCGCCGCCATCGGGCCTGTGGAACCAACCTGAGGAGGCGAACGTGCCACCATCGACGTGGATCGTTTCCCCGGTGACGTAGGACGAAAGGTCAGAAGCCAGGAAGATAACCGCCCCTCCGACCTCCTCGGGGGTTCCGGCCCGGCCCAGGGGCACGATCCGGTCCCATCGTGATGGCCCCCCGGGTCCAGCCAGGGCCTCCAGGGCCTCGGTGCGAGTCAGGTCGGGTGCAACCGCGTTGACCCGGATGCCGTGTTCTGCCAACTCCAGGGCCGAGGTCTTGGTGAAGTTGGCCACTCCGGCCTTAGCTGCCGCGTAAGCAGCGAACCGCGGGGCCGCCCGGTGGGCCTCGATCGAAGTCACGTTCACGATGCTGCCTCCCAGGCCCGCTGCGACCATCGACCTGGCGACACGATGGGTGCACAGGATCACGTGGAGCAAGTTGGCCCGGAGGAGAGCGTTCCAACCTCGTTCGTCGCTGTCCAGGAACGGGGCGGCGAAGGTCCCGCCCGCGTTGTTGATCAGGATCGTCGGACAGCCCAGACGTTCTGTGGTCTCGGCCAAGGCGGCCTCTACCTGGTCGGCTTCCCGTACGTCGACGACTAAGCCCAGTCCGTTGATCTCGTCGCCGGCTGCCCTAGCCGTATCGGGATCCTTCTCCCAGACAGCCACCCGGGAACCGAAGTTGGCCAGCGTCCGTGCGACCCCTCGTCCAATCCCTGTTCCGCCGCCCGTTACTACGGCCACCCGGCCGTCGAGGCGCAACGAGTCGGGTGAGAGCGGCGCCGAAGAGTCACACTCCACGGTCCGGACCCTACGCCCCTAGGGATCCGCCGGGGCTGTCGAAGCCCTGGTGTATCGACGGTTAACTGGGACCGGGCGGGCCCAAGGTCCCGTATGGGGTCTGGGAGAGCCAGCGCTTTTCGATTGGAGAGCCCGAGAACACTGAACAACTTGACCACGGGTCCTCGACCGGGTTTTGTACCGGGTGTCGACACGTCCACCGTCGGTAGGGTCGTGGTGGATGTCCGAACAAGGTCAAACTGAGGTCGAATCTCCCGATCGGAGAGCCTTCCGGGTCGAGGTGAGGTCGTTCCTCGACGCCCACGCCGAGCCATTGGCCGAAGTCGACCCATGGACCGTGTCGGACTTTCCTGACGACGCTGAAGCCGAGGCTTACTTCTCCCGAGGTCGAGCGTGGCAGGCCACACTGGCCGACCATGGGTGGGCGGGAATCACCTGGCCGGCCGAATACGGGGGTCGGGGTGGAGACGCCTGGATGGGTCGGATCTTCGCCGAGGAGGCAGCTCGTTTCGGATCTCACTCGGGGTTCGTGAGCGCCACCATCGCCATGCTGGGCCCAACCTTGCTGGCTTGGGGCTCCGAAGCCCAGAAGCAGCGCTTCATTCCGCCTCTACTCCGGGCTGATGAGGCGTGGTGTCAGCTGTTCAGTGAACCCGGAGCGGGTTCTGACCTTGCTGGGCTGGCCACCCGGGCGGTTCTTGATGGCGACTCCTTCGTGGTCGATGGCCAGAAGGTCTGGAGCTCGTGTGCCCAGTTCTGCGACTGGGGCTTTCTCTTGGCCCGCACCGATTTCGATGCCCCCAAGCACCAGGGCATCAGCTTCTTCCTGATGGATATGTCGACACCCGGTGTTGAGGTGCGACCGCTTGTCCAGGCAAACGGGTCGACGCACTTCAATGAGGTGTTCCTGACCGGGGTGCGGATCCCCGTCGAGCAGCTAGTCGGTGATCTGCATGGCGGCTGGGGGGCGGCACGGATGGTGTTGGCCAACGAGGCGGCGTTCATTGGCCGAGGCGGTGGGAGTACCGCCCACCGGCTGGTCGAGTTGGCCCGCATGTTCCGACGCCAGGACGATCCGGTCGTCCGTCAGGGCCTAGCTGACGCCTTTATCAGAGAACAGATCATCAGGCTCTTGGGTCGACGAATCCGGGCCGCCCTGCGGCAAGACGGGTCCTCGGTGGTCGACCCGGCCCTGACCAAGGTGTTTGCTGCTGAATCGAAGGCCCGCAACGGCCAATTAGCCACCGCCATCTCCGGCGCTGCCGGAGTGGTCGGACCGGACCCGGTAGGACGGTGGGTCCAAGCCGAACTGATCAACCGGTTCACCATCTCGATCGGTGGGGGCACCACCGAGGTCCAGAAGAACAATCTGGCCGAACGGTGGTTGGGGTTGCCTAGGGAGCCCTGGTCCGACAAAGACCTCCCTTGGAGGGATGTTCCCCGAAGTTGACGGTCAGGGTTTGGCGTCAACCAGGCGTCAGTTCGAAGTACTGCACCTCGATGGACATGGGGAGCAGGTAGCGCACATAAAAGGCGTGCAACTTCAACACCGTGTGGTCCTCTACCGCATAGGGGAGGATCTCCACCCGAGCGTCACGGGCCTGAAACGCCTCGGCTCTGGCCTGGACGATGTTGAGTTCGTCGAGGCTGTCGACCTGGACACCGAAGTGGTCGCCGGGCAGACCAGGGGGACAGGACATAGGGGCCTCGTCGGCCAGCAGAAACACGAAGCGGTCGTAGGAGTTGACCGAGAAGATCATCCGTTGGCCATCGATGGTCATCATGTCCAACTCGGCCCATCCGAACACGTTGTCGAAGAAGGAGGCCAGGTCGGCTCGACCCTGTTGGCCGAGGAGGTCAGATGAGACGCTGAGTGCAACGTGGTTGATTCGCTTGGGACCGCGGAATCCACCTTCCCCTGCCTCAACCACCATGATTCCTCCCGATCCGCACGGGACCATACCTCTTGCGCGTTCTAGCGGTGATGACGTTCATCCACGGGGTGGATGCCGATCGGAGAAGAAGAGTCGTTCGGCGTTACCCCACAGGTATTTGTCCAGTACGCCGTCACGGAGGTCGAGCTGGGCGGCCTCATCAATGCAGCGTTTCATGGACAACACAGGGTGGTCGCTGGCGTAGAGAATCTTGTCCTGCCCCCTGGTGTTCATGAAGTGCACGACCTCGGGGGGGAGGTACTTCGGCGAGTAGGCCGAGGTCATTAGGTAAAGGTTGGGGTACTTGAGCATCAGGCGCATCGCGGTACCCCACCACGGGTCGGCTCCGTGGGCCATGCACAGTCGTAGGAGTGGGAACCGATAGCAGATTCGGTCCAGATGGATGGGGTCCTGGCACTCTCCCGGCACCGGGGGACCCGGTAAACCGGTGTTGACACTAAGTGGCAGGTCCATTTCCACGCACTTTGTGTAGAGCGGGTAGTACTGGGCGTCGCTGGGTGGGAGATCGAAGTCAAACGGCACGACGCGGGCCATCACCACTGGGTGTTCGGCTGCCAGGTCCTCGAGGCGCCACAGTTCGGGGAGGCCCGCGGTGGGTCGTACGTGAGCCGCCAATGCGAAACGGTCAGGATGCTGGCGGGCAAAGTCCAGAACGGTCTCCGAGGGGTCCTTTACCCGTACGGTCAGGATGGCCTTCTCCACCCCAGCCTCGTCCATGTCGGCCAGACATTCGTCGACTGACAACGAGGTGAAAAATTCTTCCCCCGCCTTGAAGTAGTCCTCTTTGGCTCGCTTCAGGTAATCAACATGCCTGATCTCGCCCATGGTGACATTGACCCAGCAATCGATCGCCCGGCGGCTGGTCATTGGTTCGCAATCTCGTGTTCAAGCCGAGCCTCGATGGCTTCCCGAGCCTCGGCCATCCGGGTTGGCAGGTGTTCTGACGGGAAGAGTCCATCTGCCGGCCGGTAGCCCTTCAGGAGCGTCTTGGCAATGGTGTCCTTGTGGACCTCGGACGGGCCATCAGCGATGCCCATTATCGGACCAGTCATCCACATGCCGATAAGCGGCATCTCGTTTGACACCCCGAGCGATCCGTGGGCGTGCATAGATCGGTAGACCACGTCCATGAGAACCTTCGGGGTGGCCACCTTCACTGCGGCGATGTGGTGCCGGATTTTGGCGTAGTCCCCAACGGTGTCGATGAGCCAGGCGGTATGGAGGACCAGAAGCCGGAATTGCTGGATCTGGATCCACGAGTCAGCAATCCAGTGTTGGATCGACTGTTTCTCGGCGATGAGGGAGCCCTTCGTCTCCCGGGACAGCACCCGTTCGCACATCATGTCCAAGGCGCGCTGCGCGGTACCGACCGATCGCATGCCGTGGTGGACCCGCCCACCCCCCAGGCGTTCCTGAGCAATGCGGAACCCCGCCCCCTCTTCCCCAAGCAGGTTCTGAGCCGGCACGCGTACGTCGGTGAATCGCAGGTAGGCGTGATCCCCGTCGGCGATCCGGTCACCGGCCAACCCGACGTTTCGCACCACCTCCAGACCGTCGGAGTCGGCCGGCACCAGCATCATCGACGAACCTCGGTAGACGGGAACGTCGGGATCGGTGATCACCATGACGATGGCAAACGTCGCGAACCGGAAGTTCGAGGCAAACCATTTCTCTCCGTTGATGACCCATTGGTCACCATCCCGGAGGGCTCGACAGGCGAAGTAGTTGGGGTCCGAGCCGGCCTGCGGTTCGGTCATCGAGTAGGTCGACGAGATCTCCCCAGCCAGAAGCGGCTCTAGGTACTGCGCCTTCTGAGCGTCGGTTCCGAAGTGGGCGAGGATTTCGGCGTTTCCCGAATCGGGGGCCTGACAACCGAAGACCGAGGGGGCGAAAGAAGACCGGCCGAGTAGCTCGTTAATCAGAGCCAACTTCACCTGGCCGTAGCCCTTGCCCCCTAGGTGGGGGCCGAGGTGGCAGGCCCAGAGATCCTGTTCCCTAACCCGGTCTTGGAGTGGCCGGACCAATGCCTGGGCCGTCTTGTTGGACTTGTCGAACGGCGACACGGTGCCTCGAAAGTAGAGGTCGAGCGGTTCGATCTCCTCCTTCACGAACCCGTCGATCCAGTCCAATTTCTCCTGGAACTCAGGTTCGACCTCGAAATTGATCGCCATAGGGGCTCCGGGTCGTCCGTGTGGGGGTCGTCCGAAACCTACTCTGCCCCTTCGGCCGCTCCCGAATCCAAGAGTCCGGCTGTGCTAAGTCAGATGGTTCGGACCAGTTCGGCGGCCCGGGCGGCCAGGTCCAGAACGACCCCGCCGAATGCTTCCATCCTCGGGTTGTCGGCCCCCCCGTTCACGTAGCGGGCGTACCCGCCTTCGAGCACGATGGCCAGCTTGAACCGGGCGAGGATGACGTAATAGTCAATGTCGTCGACATCGCGCCCTGACACAGTGGCGTAGCGGTGGAGAAGATCATCGCGGTTTGGCATCCCCGTGTAGTCCACGTACCCGCCTGTGCGAACCTCGCCCTCGTCCGGCCAGCCCATGACCACCCAGGCCAGGTCCAGGAGGGGGTCCCCTACGGTGCCCATCTCCCAGTCGACGATTGCTGCCAGCCGAGCCGGGCCACCGTGGTGGAACATGACGTTGGCGAACTGATAGTCGCCGTGCATGATCCCCGGTTGGTAGTTGCGCGGACGGTGGCCTCGCAACCATTCTCCCGCGTCGTTCAGGCCGGGGATCTCCCGGAACTCGAACCGTCTGAGGTGTGCGTACCAGCGATCAACCTGGCGATCGTGGAACCCGTCGGGTCGGCCAAGCCCCTCCAATCCCCGCGCCCTCCAGTCCACCCGGGACAACTGTGCGATGGCGTCGACTAGTTCGAAAGCAAGCCCCTGGCGGGCCCCCAGGTCGGAACCGAAGGGCTCGGGCCAGTGGGGCTCGCCGATCGGTGACCAGCCGTCGACAAAGTCCATCAGGTAGAACGTGGCACCCAGTACGGACGGTTCGGCGCAGACCGCTCGAACCGCCGGGTGGGGGACGTTGCTATCAGCAAGTGCTTTGAGAATTCGGTATTCGCGCAGCATTGTTTCGTTCCGACCCTCGGGAACCATTCGAGGCGGCCGCCGCAGCGCCCAGCGGTGTTCGCCTCGTTGAATTTCGAAAAGCTCGTTGGACGCCCCACCAGTGACGAAGGTGGCCTGGATCTCTTCGCCGGAGCCGGGTAGGCCCTCGGCATCCATCCACTGCCCGAGACGGTCGGGATCGACCAGGCCTCGGGTTCGATCACCGTCCCCGGATAGGTCAGCCTCGTCAAGCACCTGAACCGACCAGCCTGCCGGCGGGGTAGGGAGGAGTTGAGAGCACATCTGGTTCACCGCTAGTCACCGCCACCACGTCCCGGTGGTCGCCGTCTGTGACGCTCAACACCATGCCCGTCATCAAGGTGAGGTCCTGTCCCCGTTGGGCGTCAATCATCGGTGTTTCGTATCCCATGCCCAGCCCACGAACCAGCCACGGCCCGGTCGACGATTGAGCAAGATCCTCATGGGTGGCGCCATCACGACAGGCATCGACCAACGCTGGTGCATGTTCGCGTCGGCCGTCGACGAACCGCCCACCGACACCACCCTCGTAGAGGCCGACCATCGCTCCCAAGTCGACCACCGTGGTGTCGCCTTCGTGACGGACTACCGGCTCGGAAGAAGGGATGGTGGCACCCAGGGCAGTCATTGCAGCTAGGGCGTTCCCTATCGGGGTCGGAGCGTCGGACCGGCTCAGCACCGCCTCTACCCCGGACCAGACCACTCGGCAGGCAGATCGGACGAGTTCGATTTCCTCGACCAACTTGACCGCCCGCACGCTGGCCATCAGGTCATCGCACGGCACGATCTGGGCGCCTGGGGAGAATCGGGCGGCGGCCCGGATGAAGCCGGGTGAGCAGGTATCCACACCGATGCGGCGGGCGGTGCTCAGGCCCCCTATGGCCGCCATTGAGGAGGCCATGATCTCCGGATTCCACGTGATCGGATACAGGTCGTCGAACGGCACATGTTCAGGGATCCCGGCGTCCCAGCTGGACAGCAGGTGAGTTCGCTGTGTCTCGGCAATCAGGACACACCCGGCTCCGAAGGGTCGGGTTCCGGACGTCCACAGGCGGGCCATTCCGGTCGAGTAGCCAACGTTGTCCTGCCGACCCAGGACCAAGGCGTCCACCCCCCGCTCTGACATGGCGTCCAGGACACGGCGGCGACGGGCCGCAACCAGTTCGCTTGTCATGACTTAAACGGCAGGTAGTCCGGCCATCCTCCCAACGGTCGCCAGCCGGTGTCGGTTATCGCCACGACCTCCTCGGCCCGGTATCCGCCGACCCCGTCTTCCCACACCACAGGTTCGAGGACTAGCACCATCCCGGGTTCCAAAACGAACTGCTCGTCGAATCGTTCGCCTAGGTCAGTGCCAATCATTGGCATCTCCGCGCTTTCAACCCCGAGGCCATGGGCCAGGTAGAAGTGGGGCAGCCAAGGAATGGTCCCTCGGTTCGCTCCGATAGCTGCTCGTCCTACTTCGGCCAGGGTTACCCCGGGGCCGATGGTCGCCAGGGAGGCCTCCATCACCGCTGACCACCGCCTGAACAGGTCCTGTTCGGCCGACGACGGGTCCCGTCCGACCACCCAGGTACGCCCGTAGTCCGACGCGTATCCCTCCACGCCAATTCCGGTGTCTACCCACACCAAGTCCTCCTCGTTGAACAACGGATCTCCGACCCCGGTAGGGAATGCCACGTGGCCGGTGGAGGTTCTGGGTCCATCCGAAAGGTTCCGGGGCATGGGTTGGAATATGGGGTCGATCAGGACGTTGTCGACTCCGAGTTGACGCACTCGGCTGATGAACATCCCGGCTAGCTCCGATCGCCGAACACCGGGAAGACAGGCGGTCCGGACCTCCTCCATAGCTACCTCGTTGATCCGTTGTGCTCGGTCTATGCAGGCCAACTCATCTTCGGTTTTCACCAGGCGGGCGGGGCCGAGAACCCGCCCGGCATCGACCAAATCGAAGCCGTCTAGGAGTCCCGATCGGAGCATCGCCCCTGTGACCTCGTCGATGGCCAAACGCCCGACGCTTCTGGTTCCGGTGGCCATGCCTATTCCTTCCACCAAACCGGCAATCGACTCGTCTAGTTCCGGGAACACTGAGGGGTGGATTTCCGCGGCAAGGTCAGACGACGGATGGTCGGCAAACAGATGGACTGGTCCCTCTTGGCCGATGATGGCCACCGGACGCTGGTAGACGGCATGGGTCGAGTCGACTGCCGGGCCGACGTGGCCGCTGGCGTAGGCGACGTGGGGTTCGTGGAGCAAGACGGTGGCGACCACGTCCTGGGCGGCCATGTGGTGTCGGAGCCGGGATAGTCGTTCACGGCGCATCCGGCCAACGTCGTAGGTCAGATGATCATCCGCTGACATCACCCGCCCAGAATGCCTCATTCTGTGCGACGGTGGCACTACCTAAGGTCGCCCCCGTTGGTTAGACCACCCCGGCGACTCGGAGTTCTTCGATCTCGTCTTCCGTAAGTCCCAGCACCCCGGTCAGTACATCGTCAGTGTGCTCACCTAGTCGCGGTGCACCGGTTGGGGCCTTCGGTGGTTGGCCGGAGATCCTGGGGAATGGTGCCTGCTGTCGGACTGCTCCGATCACCGGATCGTCGACGACCAGGATGTCGCCCCGGGCCACTACATGCTCGTCTGCCGAGAGGTCGGCCGCGTCATAGGCGGTGCCCACGATCACGTCGTGTTCAACGCATAGCCGTTCCACCTCATCGGCATCACGCTGAGCCACCCAGGCGGCCACAATGGCGTTGATTTCGCCGTTGTTGGCAGCTCGAGCAGATGGGTTGGCGAAGCGCTCATCGTCGACAAGGTCGGGGCGGTCCATGGCCTGACAGAGGCGGGTGAAGTTGACTTGGGCGGCCCCCACGATGCACACGTAGCGTCCGTCGCGGCTGGGGTAGTTGTCGAGTGGCGCGGCGTAGTCGAGGCGGTTACCTCGGCGTGATCGGACGGTTCCGAGGCGGTCGTAGGCGGCGATGGTCCATTCGAGGATTCGCAGGGCGGAGCCGTAGAGGTAAGCATCGATTACTCCGCCTCGGCCAGTCCCTCTCGCGTCGCGTTCATAGAGAAGCCCCATGGCCGCCTGGGCGGCGAACAGGGCAGTGAGGTAATCGGTGACCGTCACGCCCGGGCGAACGGGTGGGCGACCTTCCTCCCCGGTGAGGTGGAGCAGCCCACCGTAGGCCACCCCGTTTCGGTCTAGCCCAGGACGTTCTGACTTCGGCCCGTCCTGACCGAAGACGCTGATACGTACCGTGACGAGGCGCTCATCCAGCCGGCTTGGGTCGATGTTCCAGCGCTCCAGAGTCCCGGGGCGAAAGTTCTCGCACAAAACGTCCGATCGGGCGGCCAGATCGCGGAACACTCTTTGGCCCTCTGGATGGGAAAGGTCCAGAGTCACCGACTTGCGACCTCGACCTTCGACGGCCCAGTAAAGCGAGTGAGGGCCGTCGGGCCCGTCGACGAAAGGTCCTAGGTCCCGCAACGGGTCGCCCTGGCCTGGCTTTTCGACCTTGATTACCTCGGCCCCTTGTTCGCCCAGCAGGCCGGCGCAGAACGGAGCCGCGACCCGCGTGCCGAGGTCCAGGACCCGCAGGCCCTCCAGTGGGCGACGGGTCATGCCGACTTCGGGTCGGGTTCGGGGTCGCGGTGTTCGGCAAACACTTCAGTCATCGAGGTCTTTTTCTGACGGGTCTCCAGGGCATCGAGCGCGGTGGCCGTGCCGTGCATCCAGTGGTGGGCCTGGAAGTGGTAGTCGTAAGCGTTGCGCTGGCCTTGGAGGTCGAGGGTTTTGTTGATCGATCGTTTGACGACTTGTGCGGTTGCTGGTGGAACCTTGGCGATCGTCTCGGCCATCTCACGCACCGCGTCTTCCAGGTCGCCGCGGGGGACAACCCGATTGACCATTCCAAAGCGTTCTGCCTCGACGGCAGTTAGAACCGACGCGGTGAGAAGGAACTCCTTGGCCTTGCGGGCCGGCATCTCCCATGGTTCCACCAGGAGTTCCACCGCGGCTCCCGTCATGCGGAGCACTGGGTTCTGGAAGGACGCGTCGTCGCTGGCCACGATCAGATCGCACATGCAGGCCAGCATCACGCCGGCGGCGATGCATTTGCCCTGCACTGCGGCGATGGTGGGCTTCCGGAAGTCACGGATACGTAGGCAGCGGTCGAAATACATGACCTTCTCGTGGTGGTACTTGCCTTCCGGGGTTTCGCGCATGAGCCGCCACTCGTCGGGCTCGGTGTCGCCAACCAGTGCCTTGAGATCGTGGCCCGAACTGAAGTGTTGACCCCTTCCGGCCAGGACAACAACCCTCACCTGGTCGTCAGCGTCGGCCAGGTCGAAGGCTGCATCGACCTCGTCGATGAGTTGGGTGTTTTGGGCGTTGGCCACCTCAGGTCGATCAAGGGTGATAGTGGCCACAGGGCCTGTCACCTCGTAGATGATCGCTTCGAACTTCGGCGGGCTGTTGTTGGACAAGGTTGCCTCCTCTCAGCTCCGTCGTTCCCGTGGAAGACCGAGCGTGCGCTCCCCGATGATGGTCCGTTGGATTTCACTTGTACCAGCGAAGATTGATGCTGCTCGGTAGTAGAGCCAGGATCGCTGCCACCGACCGTCACCCGGGTTGCCGGTCGCGCCCTTCCAAAGGGGAGCCACGTCGGCCAAGACCCGCATCGCCGTAGCGTGGAAGCGCTGGCTCATCTCACTCCAGTAGAGCTTGGCCGTGGTCGTCTCACCACCGGGGGCTTTGCCCGATTGTAGACGCGACAAGGCCCGCCAGTTCTGGAGCTGAAAAACTCTGAGCTCCACAAAGGCCTGGGCAAGGCGCGACGAGGTGCGCGGATCGCTCCCGATCCCGGACCGCTCGGCCAGGCGGATCAGTTCGTCGAGCAGTTGCGAGTGGATAACCAGTTGCCGTGGGTTAGTGCCTCGTTCGTGGGCCAAGGTCGATTGCGAAACCGACCATCCTGCGTTTTCCTCGCCTACCAGTTGGTCGTCGGCTACGAACACCTGGTCGAAGAACACCTCGTTGAATTCAGAATCGTCGGTTATCTGGCGGAGCGGCCGGACCTCGATCCCGGGCGAACTCATGTCGACCATGAAGACGGAGATGCCCTCCCTTTTCGGCAACCGGGGTCCAGTCCGGGCCAGACACAACCCCCAGTCGGCGAATTGCGCGTAGGAGGTCCAAACCTTCTGGCCAGTGAGTGCCCAACCTCCGTCGACCCTGGTGGCCACAGTGGCCACGGAGGCCAGGTCGCTGCCGGCATTGGGCTCGCTGAACAGTTGGCAGAAGAGCCGGTGGGCCGGGAGAATGTCGGGCAGCCATCGAGCCTTCTGGTCCTCCGTCCCGTGGGCGAGAAGGGTGGGTCCGACCAGGTTGACTCCGATTCTGCCTACCAGTTCAGGTGCCCGTGCCCGAGCCAGTTCCTCCTGCACGATGAAGTGGTGGAGTGGTTCGAGGCCCCGGCCCCCGTACTCCAGTGGCCACGACACGCCGACCATTCGGGCGCCAGCCAGTTTCTCCTGCCAGTCCCTCAGGAACGCCACTTCTTCGCCCAGGTCGTCGAACATGGGTGGGAAACCAACCCCGTACTCCCAGGGCAGTTCGCGTTCGAGCCAACTTCGGCACTCTGCCCGGAATTCCTCCTGGCTCGTAGTTGGAGCGAGGTCCATCCGGTCAGGTCTACCAGTTCCGATCCGGGAGACGCGACGCTTCGAGGGGGGCGGCGCCTGCCCTACGATGCGCGGCGCTCATGGACTTCGACCTCTCTTCCGACCAAGTTGCCCTACGTGATGCAGCGTCTGGGTTCCTTGACGACCGATGCGCCAGTAGCCACGTCCGGTCGGCAGCCGACGACGGCGGGTTTGACCCCTCCCTGTGGACCTTGATGGTGGACCAGGGGTGGATTGGGATCAGTACCCCCGAGTCAGCGGGCGGCTTAGGTATGGGAAGTGTCGAGGCCGCGGTTCTTCTCGAACAACTCGGACGGCACTTGGCCCCAGTGCCGCTGAACCAGCATCTGAACGCTCTCCACGTTCTGGCCGACACGCCCTGGTCCGAGGGCCTGCTCGAGGGGTCACTCATCGCAACGGTGGCTCGGCGCTCGGTGGAACGAAACGCCGATGGCTCGGTCACCGGTCGTCCCGAACCAGTGATCTACGGCGCGTCGGCCGACCTGCTCGTGGTGCCAGCCGGCGACGAGTTGGTCGCCGTGGACTTGACCGCTATCGACCGAAAACCGGAGCCGGCTATGGACCGGACACGAGAACTGGCCTGGATCGAGATGGAAGAGGTCCCGGCGGTCACCGTGGGTGACGCCTCGGCTGTGGCCGCTCATCTTGATCGTGGCGCGGTGTTCCACTCGCTGGAACTTCTGGGTGCCGGCGAGGCGGTCATGGACATCGCGGTGGACTATGCCGGTCAGCGAGAACAGTTCGGGCAGCCGATCGGCGCCTTTCAGGCAGTCAAGCACCGCTGCGCTGACATGCTTGTCGACGTCGAAGGGATGCGTTCCACCGCCTACCACGCCGCGTGGTCGATCGGTGCCGGCGATCCGGACGCTCCAGTCGCTGCGGCGGTGGCCAAGATCTGGTGTAGTGACGCCGGCCTCCGGGTCGCCGAGTCGGCCCTTCAGGTGCACGGGGGCATCGGCTTTACCTGGGAGTCGGACGTTCACCTGTACTTGAAGAGGATCCAACTCGACCAGGTGTCCTTCGGTGACGCCGAGTACCACCGGACCCGCCTCGGGGAGACTCTCCGCCAGCGAGTCGGCGACGGCACACCCATCCTCTGATCCCTCTCCGAGGCCGGGTGTCGCCTCGGCCCTTGGCCCGGGTCTACTCAGGGACGTACCAGGACCTTCCCGGCTACCTCACCGGCGCGGAGGCGCACCATGGTGTCAAACAGGGCGTCGAGGCCAATGGACCCGGGTTCGACGAGGGCGTCGAGAGGCAGCAGGCCGGAAGAGATGAGTTCCAGAGCCGACGTAAACCCGGTGGCGCCATAGGTGTAGGACCCGGTCACCACCAGTTCGTTGAGGATGATCCGGTTGCTGTCCAACCGGGGAAAGTCCATTCCGGTACCCACCAGGACCATGCGTCCGCAGGCCACCAACTGGGCTAGTCCAGATTCGGCCGCCGTCCGAACCCCAGAGGTTTCGATTACTACATCGACCGGCTCATCGACCGCTATCCCCGGATGCCATGGCGACTCAAGGTCCGAGGGTTCGAGCACTGTCGCCCCCAGCCGGAGAGCTAGGTCACGTCGGAGGGGCGAGGGCTCGACCACCACTACGTCGTCGTGCCCTTGGGCTATCAGCGCGGCCACCGCGGCCGCTCCGATGGGGCCACATCCGGAAACCATGACCCGATGGCTGGAATCGACGCCGGCAAGATCGAGTGCGTGAAGGGCTACGGCTAGTGGCTCGGCATAGGCGGCCGCCCGGGCCTCCACCCCGGCGGGAACCGTCACCGCCTGGTCGCTGTCAATAACCACGTAGTCGGCGAACGCACCGTGGGGTTGTTCCACCCCGGCGGTGGGCCGGTCCTCGCAGAGGTTGGGTCGGCTGGCCAGGCAGGCCTTGCACCGTCCGCATGCGTTCCCCGGATGGCCGACTATCAGGGTGCCGGTCTCCAAGAGGACGTCGGAGCCGACCTCGACGACTCGACCTGACCATTCGTGGCCTCCGATGCTGCCCGGCACTCCCCATCCGTCGAGAACGTCGTGAAGGTCAGTCCCACACACCCCGCAGTATTCGACGGCTACCCGCACCTCGGATGGTCCGATCTGGGGCACGGCTGTTTCTGCCACCTCGAGATCCCCTTTCCCCCGGTAGATAGCCGCGCGCATAGTCCCTCCGGTCACTGAGGAGGCTCCAGACGGGACCGAAGTTCGGACCGGTCGAACTTGCCCGAGGCCAGCAGCGGGAGCCACTCGACCACCTCCAGGTGTTCCGGGGTCAGGAACGGGGCTAGTTCACGGGTGGCGAACCACGACCGACAGATCTCGAGGTCGAAGTGGTCGGATGCCACCACGAACGCTGCCACTCTTTCCCCGAGGCGGTCATCCGGCATGCCGACCACTACGGCCTGATCGATCGACTGGTGGGCTTCAAGGTGCATCTCGACCTCCCGGGCCGAGATGTTCTCGCCGGCCCGAATTATCCGGTCGTCGGACCGGCCGGTGATGGTCAACCACTTCCCATCAAGTCGGCCCAGGTCGCCGGTCCGGAACCACCCGTCGACGAACACGCCATCACCCTGTGTCGGTTCTAGGTAGCCGCGGGCAACCTCGGGGCCACGTACCCAGACCTCACCGTGGCCGTCGACCCGGATCTGGGTTTCATCGAAGGATCGCCCGTCTGTACCGGACATCTGCTCCGGGGGATCGTCGAACCGGCTGGTGGCAACGGTCGGGGCCTCGGTTGAGCCGTAGGACCGTTTGACGACTGCGCCGAGTTCGTTCCGGGCTCGTTCCACGAAGGCCGGCGTTACGCCCGCCCCACCGCAGGACAACATCCGAAGGGACTGCGTGCGTTGCGAAGAGAAGGCCGGGTCGTCCATCAGAGCTAGGAAGAAGGTCGGCGGGCCCACCATGTACGTGACCGCCTCGGTTTCGATCAAGTCCAGAGCGTCAGCCGGATCCCAGTTGGGCATGAGCACGGTGCGCATGCCGGCCACCCCCGGCACCAGAACCCCATGGAGTAGGCCTGAGACGTGGGCCAACGGGGCTGGCATGAGGACTACATCCTCTGGGCCTAGACCGTGGACTTCGAGTAACTGGCGGACCTTGTAGAGGAGGCCGCCGTGGGTGTGGATCACGCCCTTCGGAACACCAGACGATCCCGAGGTGAACATCACCAGGGCGTCATCGGAGGACGCCACGGAACCCGGTGGGACTTCTGCACCACCACGAAGGCAGCTGACGTCCAGTACGCCGGGCAGATCAGCCGCCGGACTGCCCGGACCGGCTACCCGAACAACCGGGTCCAACGCTTCGAGGGTGGGCACTAACTGGGCCGAACCAGCCCGCGGGTGGAGGGCGGCAGCGACCGCGCCGAGTCGCCAGCAGGCCCGGTAGAGGACCACAGCCTCAACGCCGACCGGCAACTGGAAGGCCACACGGTCTCCGCTACCCACCGATCGTTCAGCGAGTGCCGCAGCTGTCGAAGAGATGGTTGCCTCAAGTTCCGCGGTCGAGAACTGAGTGCCACCCACCACGACCAGGTCGTCCCGGGTCGGTGCCCCATCCAGGGCCTCGGTGAGGTTCACCCGTTTCCCGGGCTGGACGGTCGGCGAACCGGTTTCACCCGTCGACGCCCAATGGGGTTTCGCCACTGAATACGATCTCCCGAGAGGCGAAGCGCCAGCGATCCGGGGCACGACGAATCACGTCGACGTAGCGGCCCGTCGACAGGATGGTGTTGGTCCGGGAAACGAACACGTAGTCGGTGGCCGCTCGCGCTGTGTCGCCATCGACGTCGATGACTGGCTCACTCAGCATGTGACGTCCACGGTCACCCTCTTGTTGCGTGGGCTCGATGAAACTCCGGACCTCATCTCGGCCCCGGAGGCGGTTGCCCATGACGGTGAACACTACGTCTTCGTCGAAAAGGACAATCCACTCGTCGAACCGGCCGTCGTCGAGCAGATGGCAGTAGTCGGCTAGCAACCTGCGGATCGCCGACTCGTCATCGCTCATCCCTGATGTCCTCCTAGTTGACATGATCCTCCAGGACCGGGGTCGCCAGCCAACCGGCACGGACCGGCTTCACGTGCTACGACAGGGTCGTGGATCTCACCTTCACCGCCTCTGAGGAAGCGTTTGCCGCTGAGGTCCGAAGTTGGCTGGCCGAGCACGTGGAACACCCCGGGCCGTTTGGCTCGGTGGACGACGAGGTCGATTGGGGCCGGTCCTGGCAGGCCACGCTGGCCGCCGCCCGCATGGTGGCCATTTCATGGCCGCGCTCTGTCGGTGGACGAGACGCGAGTCCGGTGGAGGTTGCCCTCTACAACATGGAGTACGCCCGGTCCGGGGCGCCCCAACCGATCAACCGCGTAGGGATCAGCCATGTCGGTCCGACCCTGTTGGCCCGGGGCACTGTCCAACAACAGCGCCGATGGATGCCGGCGATCCTGGACGCCTCCGAGCTTTGGTGCCAGCTGTTCAGTGAGCCGGATGCTGGCTCCGATCTGGCGGCTCTACGGGCCCGGGCCGAGCCGACCGACGGTGGTTGGCTGGTTAGCGGCCAGAAGGTCTGGACGTCCTATGCGCGGCACGCGACGTGGGGCATCGCCCTGGTTCGCACGGATTCCGATGCGCCCCGGCACAGTGGCATCTCATGTATGGCGATCGCCATGGACGCTCCGGGAGTCGACGTCCGACCCTTGCGCCAGATCACCGGTGAGTCGGAGTTCAACGAGGTGTTTCTCGACGAGGTATTTGTCCCCGAGGACCAGCTCATCGGCGGCCTCCATCAGGGTTGGGCGGTGGCCAATACCACGCTTGTCCACGAACGGGGTGTTGGGTTCCCCTTCAAGGAACAGGTCCTCCACGAGGTCTATTTGGAGGACTTGGTTGCGTTGGCTTCCCGAAGCGGACGGCTCGGAGAGCCAGCCGTCGACGACGCCCTGGTCGACGTTCTGGTCCTTGTGAGGATCCTGCGCCTCTACAACTGGAGGACCTTGTCGCGGTTGGCTCGCGGAATCGAACCCGGCCCCGAGTCGAGTCTGGTCAAGTTGGCTTGGACCGAGATGACCCAACGTCTGTCCACCGCGGCACTGGCAGTTCTCGGAGACCAGGCCCCTCTATGGCCGACTCCTGGGGGTGAGCTGGCCGCCGGGACCTGGCAACGCCAGTGGCTATGGAGCAAAGCCGCGGGTATCGCAGGGGGGACTACCGAGGTGCAGCGAACGATCGTTGCCGAGCGGCTTCTCAGCCTCCCTCGAACCCCAGCAGATCAGGGGGCGTAGCGTTCGGCCAGCATCCCGACGAGCTTTCGCAGGTCGACCTTGCCGCTCTCCAACCAGGGGAGGTCTTCCGGACTGTCGTAGATGGCTACGTGTCGGGGCACCTTGTAGGAGGACAGGTCCCCTCGTAGGCGCTCCAAGATCTCCTCCGGATCAACGGACATGCCAGGCCGTAGGACCACTGCGGCGGCCACGTCCTGGCCTCGTTCGGTGTGGGCTACTCCAGCCACGAAGGCGTGCATCACCTCGGGTTGCTCCTCGATGATCAACTCGACTTCGCGCGGCATGACGTTCATACCAGAGGTCTTGATCTGGTCGCCCATACGCCCCTTGAAGTACAGGTGTCCGTCAGCGTCAAGGTGGCCAACATCGCCGGTCCGATACCAGCCATCAGGCATGAAGACCTCATGCCTGGCTACCCCTACCAGCCCCAGCATCAGGGGATAGCCGCGGATCCAGATCTCCCCCAGTTCCCCCTCGAGGGCCTCCTCCCCGGTGGATGGGTCCACGATCCGGTGTTCGATGCCCGGAACGGCCCGACCGAACGAGCCGCGCTTGATCTCAGGGAGGGCACTGCCGATCAGTTCGATGGAGTGAGGGCCGAGCGATTCGGTCATGCCAAGAGAGTTGGCTCGTAGCTCTGGGTCGCCGACTCGCCGGTCTGGGGGGAGGAGAGCGTCGAGGCTTCCGCCCCGGACCGCCGACAGGTCCCGGGCCGGGAACGACGGGTGTTCGGTGAGGGCCCGACTCATGTGGGGCCAGCCGACCACGTGGGTGACCCTCTCCGTCTCGATGAGGTCGAGGGTTCGGCCAGCCTCGAACCGCTCCTCGAACACGACAGTGGCCCCGGCGTGCATCGCTGAAACAAGGGTGTAGGTCAAACCACCCACCCAGAACAGCGGCATCGGCGTGTAGAGGACGTCCCCGGGGACAAGGTCGCGGAAGGGTAGAAGGTTGTAGGGGTGCCGTACGACGGCACCATGGCCATGGATTACCCCCTTCGGCTCGGCGGTGCTACCCGAGGTGTACATGATCACCATCGGGTCATCGGGAACGACCGCGGCCTCTGCAACTGCCAGGTCGCTGTCGGTGGTGCCCGAGGCACCAGCTACCAGGTCCTCGACCGTCGATGCCCAACCCCGATCGGTGCCGTTCCACACATAGACCTCGGCCAGGTCCGGATGACTGGCTATTTCGATCTCACCATGACGCTGGTCGGCCAGGTCGGGAATCGCGGTTTCGAGTTCTTCGGGGTAGTGGCGACCCAGATAACCATTGGCGGCGACCAGAACTTCAACCCCTGAGTGACTAAGAGCCCAACCGAGTTCTCTCGGCCGAGCGTAGGTACTGAGCAGAGTGGTCACAGCTCCGATACGAGTAGCGGCCAGCCAGGCCACCACCCAGTCAGGACCGTTCGGGGCGAGGAGGCCCAACCGGCTTCCCCGGGCTACCCCACTGGCTAGAAGAGCGCGGGCCATCTCGGCTGACCGCCGCTCCACCTCTCGGTAGGTGACTCGTTGGTCGTCGAGAACAACCAAGATCCGGTCTCCCCAACGATTGGCCGTATCACGGATCAGGCCCGCAGCCGTCGCCTCGTGATCCGGAAACTGGACTCGTCGCTCGTCCGGGGCCGGAGAATCAGCCACGTTCCGGGGCCGCGCCTCAGTCGGCCCCGACGAGGCGGCAGGCGTTGTCACGCATCACCTTCCGCACTTCGTCGTCACTGAAGCCTTCCAACTCGTTGATGAAGTTCAACGGTTCTGAAAGGCCTTCGGCGTGGGGAAAGTCCGAGCCGAACAGCAACCGATCGACACCCAGTAGGTCCTTGAGGAGAGGCATGTCGTCCTCGAAGTACGGAGACACCCAGACGCTGGTTAGGAAACGTTCGACAGGATGACTGGGGAAGGCGAAGGGCATCTTCCCGTGAGCGGTTGTCAGATGCCGGAACAACTCGGGCACCCACATGCCGCCGTTCTCGATCGACACCAACTGGAGTTCCGGGAAGCGGTCCAGGGCCCCATGGCAGATAAGTGCAGCGAAGGTGTCGGAGATACTGCGGTCAGCGAAGGCCACCAGAGGGAAGGCCGAGTGCCGGAACGCCTCGAACTGTCCGGTTCCCGATTCCCAGACCTTGGCGTACTGGCCCGTGCCGCTGAGGCCGGCGTGGAAGGCCACTGGGACTCGAGCTTCCTGCAGCCTGGCCCAGGCCGGGTCGTAGTCGGCCATTCCCGGAGAGCGGTACCCGTCGACGGTCGGTACGGGACCAGGCACCATCATCACGATCCGAGCTCCCATGGAAAGAACCCGGTCGATCTCGGTCACGGCGCTGTCGGGGTCGGCCAAGGTGATCATGGGCGCGGCGAACAGCCGACCGTTCCGGTCGAATCCCCAGTCCTCGTCCAGCCAGGAATTGAAGGCGGTAAACGCCGCTTGAAGGGCCGGAGTGTCGTGCTTGAGTGCCTCCTGCATACCAACCCCGAGGGTGGGAAAGAGGAAGGCCGACTCCAGGCCCTGGTCGTCCATTACGGAAAGTCGGGCGGTTGGGTCCCGGAACTCTGGGTGCTCGGAGATCGAGTCGAGGTCGCCGAACATGGTGGCCAGGTCCAAGCCCTCAGTGTTGCGGCCCCTGAAGTAGTCCTCGAGGCTGCCCGGGCGGGCGATCGGGTCGAAGGTGGGATTCGGGATGAACTTGTTGATCCGGCCGCCCACCAACAGGCGCTTCTTTCCGTTCACCTCTGCCCACTGCATGCACCGCTTGGCCATCGAGGGATCGATGTGCCTGGTGAAAGCATCTTCAGCTTCGTAGTAGTGGTTGTCGGCGTCGAAGGCACGGAAGTCCGGTCGGGCCATTCGACGAGCGTACTCCCGTGTCCCCTCAGGCCTGAAGGCTGGGGACGGCTACGACCCCACCTTGTGTCCCCACTAGTGTTGGCTGGCGCATTCACCGAAGATCGCAGGTCGCTGTGGAACACATCCGCTACGAGACGGACGGGCCGATCGGGGTGATAACCCTCGACCGGACCGAGAAAGCCAACGCGGTCGACCAACAGGCGCTGGATGAGTTGAACGCGGCTTTCGAGGAGGCGGCGGCCGACCGTGAGATCCGGGTAATTGTCTTGCGAGCCGAGGGCAAGCACTTCTGCGCAGGCCATGACATCACGGTCAGCAACACAGCGGTCGGTCGGGAGGCCGGGGAGGCCACGCCCCGGACTGCGGTTGACTGGGACGTCCGCGGCCTTCAGGCCATCTACGAGTGGGAGACAATCCACTACCTGGGCTACAGCCGCCGGTGGCGCGACATCCCCAAGCCGACCATTGCTGCTGTACAGGGACAGTGCATCGCCGGTGGCTTGATGCTGTGCTGGCCCTGCGACCTGATTGTGGCTGCCGACAACGCCCGGTTCTCCGACCCCGTCGTGCGTATGGGCATCGGCGGGGTGGAATACCACGCCCACACCTGGGAAGTGGGTGCCCGGAAAGCCAAGGAGATGCTGTTCACCGCCCAGCCGATCACCGCACAGCAAGCGCTGGAGTTGGGGATGGTCAACCGGGTCGTGCCTCTCGACGACCTGCTCTCTGAGACCATGGACCTGGCCAGCCAGATCGCCGAAATGCACCCCTTCGCCCTTGCCCAGGCCAAGCGGGCCGTCAACCAGACCCTGGACGTACAGGGCTTCTATAGCGCCCTCCAGTCGGTGTTCGACATTCACCAGACAGGGCACGGCAACGCCATGACCGTCGGCGACTACCCCATCCTGGTCAACCTGGACCAGATGAAGGACACCAACCGGGACTGAGTCAGCCTCCGGTCGTACCCACCCTCAGACAATCACCGGTACTCGGCTGAATCCAGCCACGTTGCTCATCTGGACCCGTTCCAGACCATCTTCAACCACGGTGAAGTCGGGCCACCGGTTCCGGATCTCTTCCAGAGCCACAGCACACTCCATGCGGGCTAGGGCGGCGCCGATACAGACGTGGATGCCGTGGCCGAAGCTCAGCGCCAGACGCTGCCGACGTCCGATGTCGAACACCTCAGGATCGACGAATTCGCGGGGGTCGTGATTGGCTGCCCCGGTTACCAAGAAGACCGGCTTTCCTGGCGGGACCCGCACCCCGTGCCACTGGGTTTCGTTGACCGACAGCCTTCCCTGGTACTGGGACGGGGCCCAGTAGCGGAGAACCTCCTCCACCGCATTGTCGATCTTGGACGGGTCGTCACAAACCTTTTGCCACTCGGCGGGATTCCGGTGGAACAGGACGGCTGCATTGCCTAAGGCTTTGGTAACCGTTTCGCTTCCCGCAGCGCCTAGGAGGGAGCAGAACCCAGCGATCTCGTCGTCGGTCAGAGAAACAAGGTCGCCGTCCTCGGTCTCGACCCGGGCCTCGATCAGGGCACTGCACATGTCCTCAGCAGGCCTTTTCCGCTTAGCAGCGACGAAATCGAGGAAGTAGACGGCCTGGCCGATGGCCGCCTCGATCTGGGCCGGGCTGGCCTCCGACTGTCCCTCTTCCCGGTGCAGCATTGCGTCGGTTTGAAGTCGGATCATCTGCCGATCGGCCTCCGGGACGCCGAGGATGGCGCAGATGATCTCCACCGGGAAGGGCGCGGCAAAGTCCTCCACCATGTCGAACCCGTCTCGGTCCATCAGCGGGTCGAGGTAGCTGCGAATAAGGACTTGGACCTTGTGTCGGTAGTCGGCCATGGCCCGGGGGGTGAAACTACGGCTCACCAGCCTGCGGTAGCGGTTGTGCTCTGGCGGGTCCATCATGATCATGCTGCGGTTGATGCCCGGGTCGAAGTTGGGGTCGGAGAGGTGCTCGTAGGTCAGACCATGGGTTGAGGTGAAGTTCTCGGTGTCGAGGTGCACGGCCACGATGTCCGCGAATCGACTGAAGGCGTAGAAGTCCCACCGGTCGCTGTGGAAGCAGGGCGCCTCCTCGCGCATGCGGGCGTACGTGGCGAACGGATCGTCGAAGAACTCTCGGCTGAAGGGGTCGAAGTCGACGTTGGCCATGGTTTCCTCAGGCCGTTACAGGCCGGACCATCGATTCCTGGGCGAAACTGGCCACCAACATTCCGTCTCTGTCGAAGACGTTGCCGTGTCCGAAGGCTCGGGCTCCGGCGACCACTGGCGCCCGTTGGCTTATCAGGCACCAGTCGTCGATCCGGAAGGGCCGGTGGAACCAGATGGAGTGGCCGGTGACCGCGGTCTGCAGGGCCTCTCCGGCGTCGGCCTGGCTGATTCCCTCCAGGGGACGAAGAGCCGTGCCGATTACCGTCAGGTCGGTGGCGTAGGCCAGCAAGGCCTGGTGGGACGCTGGCTTGTCATCCAGGTCGACACCGCCGACCCGGGTCCAGAAGGCGTAATCGGCCGGGCCGGCAGCCCGGTCCCGCAGGTCGACCGCACCGACTACCCGGGTCTCCCAAGGGATCATGGTCATCTCTTCCGGTTCGGCATCAGCCGGGTCTCCGACATCGGGAGCCGGCTCTTGATGCTCCGGACCGCCTTCAGGGATATGGAGTGAGGCCTGGGCCAGGAAGAACGGTCGACCGTCCTGTTGGGCGGAGAGGCGTCGCGTGGCGAACGTGCGCCCAGTGTGGGATAACTCGATTTCGTATGAGAACGGTTTGGCCAATGAGCCTTCACGGGGGAACAGGCAGCCGAGGGAGCGGATTGTCCGGCCCTCAGCCGTCGCCGTGGCCACCATGATGGTCTGGGCGAGGAGTTGTCCACCAAAGATCCGGTGGTAGTCCATCGGAAGATTGGGGGCGGTCCATGAGCCGGGAGCAGTTTCGGTCACTTCCAGACAACGGAGGAGTCCAGCTAGGTCTACGGTGGCCATTGGATCAAGTCGAGGCGGTCGGCTTGAACAGCGGCACGAAGTAGTCGCCGCTTTCCTCGAAGGTCACCTCGACCGTCATGCCTACGCGAATGGCATCAAGTTCGCATCCGACGATGTTGGTGCCCAGCCTGATGGTGGGGTCCTCGTCGATCTCGATGAAAGCAAAGGCGTAGGGTGGGTCGAAACCGGGCATGAACGGCTGATGGTTGATGGTGAACGCGGCCACAGTTCCCCGACCACTGACGACCTTCGGTTGGAGTCCCCGACTGTGGCAGTAGGGGCACACCGGCGCAGGTGGATGGTGCAATCGCTCACAGTCGTTGCACCCGGCTATCCGCAGGTGCCCGTCGGCTCCCGACTCCCAGTAGAACCCGTCTTCCGGTCCAGGGTCGACAACACGGGTCGGGATCCCTGTCATGTCAGCCCTCGGGTGAGCAACAACGCTCCGCACTCCGGACCGCCGCCTGCCCCGATCACTGCCACCTCGGCATCCTCAACCTGCAAGTGGGCCCGGCCGCGTAGTTGCATCACCGCCTCGTGAAGGAATCCGAAGCCGTGCAGGCGTCCCCCGGAGAGCTGCCCTCCCCACGTGTTGAGAGGTAGGGCGCCTCCGTGGGCGATCCGGGTGCCGTCCTCCACGAAGGGTCCCCCTTCACCTCTGGAACAAAAGCCCATGGCTTCGATCCAGGCCAGGGTCAACCAACTGAACCCGTCGTAGAGCTGCGCGGTGTCGACGTCCTCCGGATTGAGTTCAGTCCGTTCCCAGAGCGACGCTGCCGAGTCGCGCATGGCCATGGTGGTCAGGTCATCGAACTGATCCCAGGAAGGACGGCCTCGGTGGGCGGTTCCCAACGCGTTGACCTGGACTGGGACCTCGGGGGCATCTTTGGAGTGGTCGCGGTGCGACACGACAACCGCAGTGGATCCGTCACAGGGAACGTCACAGTCGTAGAGGCCGAACGGCTCGGATACCGGCCGGGCCGTCAGGTAGTCATCCATGGTCATGGGTTCGGTGTAGATCGCCTTGGGATTGGAAGCTGCGTGGTTGCGGGCGTTGATGGCGATCGCTCCGAGTTGTTCCCGAGTCGTTCCGTAGTCGT
>JAKURV010000013.1 GCA_022452035.1 Acidimicrobiales bacterium
CCAGCGTTGACGGCCACAATGTCCCGAACGGAGGACAAGATGCGCTGTCGGCTCTGGGCTCGTTCGCGGGCGCCACGGGCGGACCGGCCGTCGCCTGTCCGCGACGGAACCGGTGAACTCAATGCACTTTCGGCCAGTGGCCTGTCGTGCACAGTTGGTCTCCAGTTCGCCCAGGCCTACCGAGACGCCCGCCCGCAAGCCCCTACGACTCTGCAAGCGATCCGATATTCCTTGGCTTGACACAAGTCTAAGCAAACCTCTCCCGCCGTTTAGGGGATACCCGGAGTTCTTGAGACCAGCTCCGTCGCTTGAACCAAAGGGTTAGATGGGCTCTTTCGCCAGTTTCGGCAAAGGAACCGGTTGGTTTAGGCACTGCCACACCACAGAATGCGCCCCTCTCCCACCTGGGAGTGGCGTAAAACCCCCAACACTGGTGCAATCAAGCGGTTCTAGGGCCTTTAGGCGGATCTAGGACACAATTTGGCTAATTCGGGCCTTGTAGCGGACTCTGTCCAAGGACGGACGTCGCCTAACTGCCCGGTTCGGCGATTCAGGCCGTCAGATCGGTCACTACCTTGCCCACTACACGGCGGTCTGCGATGTCTTGAAGGGCCCGTGGGGCGTCGCTGAAGGCATACGGGGGGTGCAACAGGGGGTCTACTGCGCCTTCGTCGGCTAGGGCGAACAGGGCTTCCATCTGGCGGCCCAGCGACGCTGGATCTCGGGCTAGTGAGGCACCCCAGTGGACTCCCACTACCGAGTAGTTCTTGAGCAGCACGTGGTTGGTGGCCAGCTCGGGGATGCCGGCTACGAAGCCGATGACCAGCAGGCGCCCGTCCCAGGCCATGCATCGTCGAACCTGTTGGAAGGTCTCTCCCCCTACCGGGTCGTAGGCCACGTCCACGCCGTTGCCGTCGGTCAGTTCCCGAACCCGGGCCACCAGGTCGTCGACTTCGCGGTGGTCGATCACTTCGTCGGCACCCAGGCCGGTACAGGCCGCCACCTTTTCCGGTCCGCCAGCCACCGCAATGACCCATGCTCCGGCGGCCTTGCCCAGTTGGATGGCTGCCGAGCCCACACCGCCCGCGGCCCCGGTGACCAGCAGCGTTTCCCCGGGCGCCAGATGGGCCCGGTCGTGGAGGGCGAACCAGGTGGTCCCGTAGTTCATGGGCACGGCGGCCGCTTTGGTTGATGCCAGAACGTCGGGCACCTCGAACACGCTGGACGCCGGCAGGACCAGCCGTTCGGCCAGCCCTCCGCCTAGGGCCACCACCCGGCGGCCCAAAATCGCCGAGTCAACGTCGTCGCCCACTGCCGAAACCCGGCCCGCCGTCTCACTACCCGGGGTGAAGGGCAACGGGGGCTTCACCTGGTACTCGCCTCGGCACTGCAGGACGTCGGGGAATGCCAGACCTACCGCCTCCACGTCCACGACCACCCGGCCGGGACCGACGTCGGGGTCGTCGATTTCGTCGAGGACCATGCAGTCGATCGGGTCGCCTAGTTCGTGGACTTGCCATGCACGCATGGTGACGACGGTACCCGTGGGACTCGAAGCTCCCCGTAGCGGGTCAAGCCAGATCCGCGGGAGCGTGAACTGCTCGGAGCTGGGTCTAGTCAGCCCCGCAGGGTGGCGGGCAGCGCATCCTGCACGGCGTCGATGCAACGCTGCCGCACCTCGGCGACCTCACCGTCGGTGAGGGTTCGGTCGTCGGACTGGAAACGCAGCGTGAAGGCCAGGCTGCGCCTTCCGTCGGCCACCGGCGCCCCCCGGAAAACGTCGAACAGGGTGAGGTCGGCCAATAGGCCCCCGGCGGCCTCGCGTAGGTGGGTTTCCACGTCAGCGGCCGGCGTGGCCTCGTCCACCTCGAACGCCAGGTCGATGTCTGATGACGGGTACCGGCTCACCGGGCGGTAAGGGCGGCCTCCGTGGGGAAGGCCAAGGAGGACCTCGAGGTCGACTTCCAGCCATCCCACCCGTTCGCCCACCCCGAAGGCGTCCAGCACCCCGGGGTCCACCTCACCCACGTAGCCCACCGGCACGCCGTCCACGTCGATTCGTGCTGTCCGGGTGGGATGCAATCCGGGGGTGACTTGGGCTGTTAGGTGGTAGTGGCGGGCATCCAGAGCATCAGCGAGGGCTGAGAACACTCCCACGGCGGCTCCGGCATCCTGACCGGCTAGGGCCACGGCCAGGTGCTCGCGCTCGTCCGGTAGCGGCTGGTCGCCGTCTGGACGCCGGTAGACGTGGCCTACCTCGAATACCCCCAGGCTGTGCAGTCGGTGCGAGGCGTTGTAGGCCAGTGTCTTGAGGATTCCGGGGCGTAGCGAGGCCCGCATGACTGATTCCTCGGCCACGAGCGGGTTGGACACCGTGATCCCGTCGGGCTCCAGGCCGGCCCGTTCCAGGTCGCCCGGAGCCAGGAAGGGCACCGGCATGACCTCATCAAGACCCATGCCCACCATGGCTGACCGCACGGCCCGCCGGTCGGCCTGGTACGGGGTTAGGGATCCGGTGAGGGTCGACTGGGGGACGGTCCGGGTAATCCGGTGGTAGCCGTGGATACGGGCCACCTCTTCCACTACGTCGATCTCGGTGGCGCTGTCCGGCCGGAAACTCGGGATGTCCACGTCCAGGTCGTCGCCGGCCGGTCGGGTGGAGAACTCGATGGACTCCAGCAGCCCGGCCACCTCGTCGCGTTCTAATCCCGTCCCCAGAAGGCTGTTGACCCGGTCGGTCCGCACCCGGATTGTCTCCCGGGTTGGCGTGTTGCCCCGCACGTCCACCATGCCGGGAGCCAGGGTGGCTCCCGACTCGGCTAAAAGTTCGGCGAAGCGGCGCATGGCCAGGTCGGCCACCTCGGGGTCGGCACCCCGCTCGAAGCGGGCCGACGCCTCGCTGCGCAGGCCAAGGCGTCGAGCCGACCGGGTGATGGATATTGGGTCCCACCAGGCCATCTCGAGGGCCACGCTGGTTGTTGACCCACTGATTTCGGTCGACGCTCCGCCCATGATCCCAGCGATGCCGATGGCTTCGTCGTTTCCGTCGGCGATCACCCCGTCGGCGGCTGACAGGGTCCGGACTATCCCGTCCAGGGTCTCCACCGTCTCGCCTTCGGTGGCCCGGCGCACTCGCAGCGCGCCACCCTGCACAGCATCCAGGTCGTAGGTGTGGTTGGGTTGGCCCAGTTCCAACATCACGTAGTTGGACACGTCCACCACGCCGTTGATGGGCCGCATCCCAAGGGCGGTCAGCCGGTTGGCCATCCAGCGCGGTGACGGCCCTATCGAGACGCCGTCCAGCACCCGGACGGCGAACCGACCACACAGGTCGGGGTCCACCACCTCGACGGTAAGGCGCCGGGCGGCGTCTTGTCCCGCCTCGTCCGGTGACGGCTCAGGGCGGGCGAAGGGTACGCCTTGGCGAGCCGCCAGGTCTCGGGCTACGCCGGCCACCGACATGGCGTCGGGCCGGTTCGGGTTGACCTCCAGGTCGTAGAGCACGTCGGGGCGGAGCTCCAGGGCCTCGGCCAGGGGTCGTCCCAGCTCGTGGTCAGCGCCCAGGACCAGGATGCCCTCACCATCGGTACCCAGGCCGATCTCATCGGCCGCGCAGAGCATCCCGTTGGACCACTCGCCGCGCATCTTGCGTCGGGCAATCTCCATGCCGTTGGGCATCGTCGTCCCCAGGGTGGCCAGCGGAACGAGGTCGCCCACCGACATGTTGAACGCCCCGCAGCAGATCTGCAGCGCCTCACCATCGCCGGCGTCGACGTCCACTAGTTGGATGCGGTCGGCGTCCGGATGGGGGCGGAGTTCCAGCACTCGGGCCACCACCACGCCGTCCAGGCCGGCGCCCACCGTGGTGATCCCCTCGACGGCCAGGCCCAGCTCGCTGAGCTGGTCGCCGATCTCGCCGGGGTCGCCGGTCACGGGGGCGAACTCCTGCAGCCAGGACAGCAGGACCTTCACCGGTCACCACCACCCTGGGGTGTGAAAGCGCGCACGGGAGACATCAGAACTGCGACAGGAAACGGTGGTCGTTGCGGAACAGTTCGCGAAGGTCGTCAATTCCGTGGCGCATGAGTGCCAGGCGATCGAGGCCAAACCCGAAGGCGAAACCCGACCATTCCTCTGGATCCAAGCCGCAGGCCGCCAACACGTTGGGATGAACCATTCCGCAGCCGGCCAACTCCAGCCACGTTCCGTCGGGGCGGCGGATGTCGAACTCGGCCGACGGCTCGGTGAACGGGAAGTACGACGGTCGGAGCCGCGAGGTGAAGTCCCCGCCGAAGTAGGCCCGGGTGAAGGCCTCCAGGGTCCCGGCCAGGTCCCCGAAGGTGATGCCCCGGTCCACCACCAGGCCCTCGATCTGGTGGAACACCGGCATGTGGGTGGCATCTGCCGTGTCGCTGCGGAACACCCGTCCCGGCATGATCGAGTAGATGGGCGGCTCGCCGGCCTCCATGACCCGGATCTGGACCGGCGAGGTGTGGGTGCGTAGCAGGGTGCTGCCCGGTTCGCCGTGGTCCACGTAGAGGGTGTCGTACATGTCGCGGGCCGGGTGGTCGGGCGGGAAGTTGAGGGCACCAAAGTTGTGCCACTCGTCTTCGATTTCGGGACCCTCGGAGACCGTGTAACCCATCCCCACGAACAGGTCCTCGAGCCGCTCCCAGGTCTGGGTGACCACGTGGCGGTGGCCGAGGCGCCTACCTCGGTCTAGCTCCGTCAGGTCCAGGCGCTCCTCCTCCAGCTGTTCGGCCCGGGCCTCACCCTCTAGCGCCGATCGGCGGGCGGCCACTAGGGCCTCGATCTCGGCCCGTACCTCGTTCAGGCGCTGACCCACGGCCTTGCGCTCGTCCTCGTCGAGGCCGCCCAGGGTTTTCCGGGCCTCGGTCACCACCGACTGCTTCCCCAGCAGCTCGGAGTCCACGGTCCTTAGGGCATCGAGGTCGCCGGCTGCCGCGACGGCCGTCGCAGCTTCGGCGAGGTGCTGGTCCAGGTCGGGGGTCATCGGGTGCGGTGGCGGTCGGGGCTGGTGACGATCCACGCAGACTACGGGACGTGGTCGCGCTCCCCCATGACCGTTTCAGCCGGAGTCGCCGTCGACCTATCCGGACCCGGCGGCTAGGGCGTGGAGGGCCACCGACCCCGCCACGGCCACGTTGAGCGAGTCCACCCCGCCCACCGTGGGGATGGTGATCAGCCCGGTGCAGGCCTCCACCACCCCGGCGTCTAGGCCGTGGGGTTCGTTGCCCAAGATCAGGGCCACCGGGCCATCAGAGGGCACCTCGGTGGGCGGGATTCCGCCGTGGGGCACAGCCGCCCAGCAGGACACCCCGGCGTCGGTCAGGAGCCGGACGGCGGCGACCGGGTCGTCGATTGTGGCAATGGGCATCCGGAAGCTGGAGCCGGCGGCGGCCCGCACCAGCTTCGGGTTGTACGGGTCCACCCCGCCGACCATCAAGACCCCGGTGGCCCCGAAGGCCTCGGCTGATCGGACCAGGGTTCCGGCGTTGCCCGGGTCACCCAGTTCGGCCAGGACGACCAGCGGCCCCGACGTGGACGCCAGGGCCGCAGCCTCGACGTCGTGAAAGGCCACCTCGGCCAGGGCGGGCTGGGAGGAGCGGGTGCTGGCCAGTCCGTCGAACACCCGGTCGGGAACGAGAAAGGCGTCCACCCCGGCTCGCTGGACCAGCCGAACTAGGTCGTGACCGGCTGCCGAGGTCGGTAGCACTACCTGTCGAACGTCCCGGTCGGCGTCCAGCGCCTCGGCCACCAGAGTGGGTCCCTCGACGATGTAGGCCGCCTCGTCGTGGCGAAATCCGCGGTCGCGGGCCAACCGGCGCAGCCGTCGGCAGCGGGGGTTTCCCCCGGAGAGCTCCTCGACCATGGGTGGGTGTCCGTCCACCGATCGGTCTGACCGACGACGGGAGACGTCTCGGCGCTCAGGCCGCGTCGGCGGCCGTGGCCACCTCGACCAGGGCGGCGAAGGCAGCCGGCTCGGCCACCGCCAGGTCGGCCAACACCTTGCGGTCCACCTCGACGCCGGCCCGCTTCAGGCCGGCGATGAACACGCTGTAGCTGGTGCCGTGCTGGCGGCAGGCCGCGTTGATGCGCTGAATCCAGAGGCGACGGAACTGCCCCTTGCGGGCGCGGCGATCACGGAAGGCGTAGTTGCCCGAGTGCATCACCTGCTCGTTGGCGGCACGGAAGGTCCGGCTCTTGTCGCCGTAGTACCCCTTGGCCTGCTCTAGGACAGCCTTGTGCTTCTTCTTGTTCTGGACGGCTCGCTTGACCCTGGCCATCACGGTCTCCTTGTGGGCGTCGTCGTCGCCGTGCGACGGGTGTTCGGTCGTGTCGTATGGGGACCCGGTCCCCAGTTGTCGGCCACCGGTCGGGTGGCCCAGGTTCAGATTCCGAGTTGCTTTCGGACGGTCGAGGCGTTGGTCGGATCCACATCGAGCTGACGGCCGCGCCGCCGCTTCAGCTTCACCGCTTTCTTCACGTAGGTGCCCCGCTTCAGGCGACCGGTGCCGGTCACCTTGATGCGCTTGGCCATCCCCCGGTGGGTCTTCATCTTGGGCATGTGCTCTGCTCCGGTGTCTGGGTGTCGTTCTGTCTTGGTCGGCCCGGGCTCAGGGCGCCGGGTTGGGGTCCGTTACTGCTTCGCCGTCCTCGGCAGTCGCTTCCTCGGTTGTCGCTTCCTCGGTTGTCGCTTCCTCGGTTGTCGCTTCCTCGGCAGTCGCTTCCTCGGCAGTCGCTTCCTCCGTGGTGGCGTCCGGTTCCAGGGCCTCCTGATGCTCGGCGGCCGCCTCCCGCTGCCTGCGGGTGGCCTGGCCGGGAACCAGCACCATGGACATGTTGCGGCCCTCCAGCTTGGGGAACACCTCCACCCGACCGACGTGGGCCACCGCCTCGGCGACCCTGTCGAGGATGCGGCGCCCCAGTTGGGGGTGCTGCATCTCTCGGCCGCGGAACATGATCGTGACCTTGACCTTGCTGCCGTCGCCCAGGAACGCTTCCACCTTGCGGGTCTTGGTGGCGAAGTCACCGGGACCGATCTTCGGCCGGTACTTCATCTCCTTGACCAGAACGTGGGTCGACTTCCGGCGTGATTCCTTGGCCCGCTGGGACTGTTCGTACTTGAACTTCCCGTAGTCCATGATCCGGCAGACCGGTGGATCGGCCTTGTCGGCCACCTCCACTAGGTCGAGATCCATCTCCTGGGCCGCCGACAGGGCATCCGGTAGGGACTGGATCCCCATCTGCTCACCCTCTGGCGAGACGAGGCGGACCTGTCCGGCCCGGATGCGGTCGTTGACCCGTGGTTCCTGGTTGGTTGGGGCAGCTATCGGTCGTCACTCCTGTGCGTCACGCAGGCTCTCTCCTCGTGATTGAACATTGGGACAGCACCCTCCGAACCCCGACCGGGAAACGGCCCCGAAACGCGGAAACGGCGGGCGCCGGAAAGCCGACACCCGCCGAAGCGACCCCGGCGCCCCACGGCGGTATGCCGCAGACGTCGTGGATCCGACGAGAAGAAGACCCGAACCCGCTGTACGCGTGCCGGGTGGGGAGAACCCCACTTTCCCTTTAGTTGTGGCCCGTAGGCTACCGGTCCCGCATCGTTCCGGCACCAGCCGCCGGCCCGGCGGGTATCCCGCTCCCTCAAGGGAGCCCGACGACCAGGCGAGGAACCCCCATGAGCAGTCTCTGGACCCCCGGTGGGGAACATCCCGTCGAACCCTCCGAGTCCCCGCAGGATCCGCCAGTTGACCCCTCCCTGGAGGATCCCTCCCTGGAGGACCTGTCGCCGGAGGACCGTGAAAAGGTCGAGGCCATGGCCCGGGAAATGGCCGCCGTCCAAGAGCAGCTGGCCTCGACTCCAGCCTCCGTGGTGGTGGCCAACCACTTGATGGGTTTCTACGAGTTGGCGGCCATTCACCTGTCCCAGCAGCCGCCCAACTTGTCCGAGGCTTCGGTGGCTATCGACGCCCTGGCCGGCGTGGTCGACACGTTGCCCGGTCGCCTGGGCGAAGCCGAGGCGACCATGCGCGACGCCCTGCACCAGATCCGGCTGGCCTACGTGGCCGTCGAGAAGGCCATGAGGGAGACGACGGCCGACGACGGGGACGGGGCCGAAAACGAGACCGGAGACTGACCGGCCTGGCCCACCGAGACAGTCAGTGGACGATCTTGGAGAGCGGCAGTTCGATGATGTCGGTGGCCCCGGCATCACGTAGAGCCGGGATCAGCACGTTGATCTCCGATTTAGCCACCACGGTCTCCACGGCGAAGCCCGAACCGCCGAACAGTTCATTCACCGTCGGCGACTTCATCGACGGGATGAGGCCGATCACCGCGTCGAGATGGTCACCCACCACGTTCATCTTCACCAGGACCTTCCCCCGGGCCTCCAAAGTGCCCTGCAGGAGCCGGTGGAGTTGCTCCATAGCGTGGCGCTTGTCCGGGTCGGCATAGGCCTCAGGGTTGGCCACCAGCTCGGTGAAGCTGGTCAAGATGGTGTCGATGACCTTCAGGCCGGCGGCCCGCAGGGCGCGGCCGGTCTCGGTGATGTCGACCACCACGTCCACGATGTCGGGCACCTTGGCCTCGGTGGCCCCATACGAGAGCCGTATGTCGGCCTCCACGCCCTGCTCGGCGAAGAACCGGCGGGTCAGCTCCGGGTACTCGCTGGACACCCGGACTCCTGACGACAGGTCGGCTACCGACTCCACCGGCGAGTCGCCGGGAACGGCGACCACGATCCGCACCGGCCGGGCCGTCGCCTTTGAGTAGTGCAGTTCACCGAGCGAGACAACGTCGCTGCCCGTCTCCTGGATCCAGTCCCGACCGGTGATACCTAGGTCGAACAGGCCGTCAGCCACGTAGGTGGGGATCTCCTGGGGACGCAGGATGCGCACCTCGTCGATCCGGGGATCGTCAATCGTCGCCCGGTAGTCGACCGACGAGCTGCGGACCACTCCCAGGTCGGCGCCCTCAAACAGTTCGAGCGTCGACTTCTCCAGGGAACCCTTGGGCAGGACCAACTTCAGCACGGGCTGAACCTATCCGGTCCCCCGTCCAGCCCGCCCCCGGTTTTCTCGGACCGCTGCCGGGCTCAGCCGGCGTCCAGCACCAGATCGATGCGGAGGTCGTCGCCCAGTGGGGTCACGGCGGCGAACCGGCCCCTTCGCAGGTCGGCCATGATCGGCGCACCCGGGCCGGCCAGCAGGGGCCGCCCGTCGTCACCACCCATTAAGGCTGGCGCCAGGTAGATGATGTAACGGTCCACCAGGCCCTC
This sequence comes from Acidimicrobiales bacterium, assembly GCA_022452035.1. Lineage (NCBI taxonomy): Bacteria > Bacillati > Actinomycetota > Acidimicrobiia > Acidimicrobiales > Acidimicrobiales bacterium. The sequence goes on from JAKURV010000013.1 coordinate 9,308, forward strand.
ACGGTGGAAGCGCCCTGCCACGTCAGCCCCGCCCTCCACCAGCAGCTGCAGCACGCCCTCGGATCCCAAACGGTCTAGGAGGTCGGCCGGCTGGCCGTGGTGCTCCTCGGCGGGGAGCACCCGGGCGCCCTCAGGGATGGTCCCCAGCACGACCCGGCGGGGCGCCTCTGCCCCGTCCGGCACAGGAGCGTCCCTCACGTCGAGGCGCGGATCGTCGGCCCGCACGGTGGCGGCTCCCACACACACGGCGTCGCTGGACACCCGCAGCAGGTGCACGTCGGCTCGGGCCTCGGCGCCTGTGATCCACCGGCTGGAGCCGTCGGGGGCGGCGATCCGGCCGTCCAGAGTGGCGGCTAGTTTCAGGACGACGTAGGGGCGTCCGGTGCGGCGCTGATGCAGGTAGGGGGCTAGCTGCCTGGCCACCTCGTCACCTAGCACGCCGACCTCCACGTCGATGCCGGCTGCCCTCAGTCTCTCCAGACCCCGACCGGAAACGTCGGGATCGGGATCGGACACCCCGACCACCACCCGGGCCACGCCGGAGGCCACGATGGCCTCGGTGCACGGGCCCGTCCGACCCTCGTGATCGCATGGCTCCAATGTCGTGACCAGTGTGGCGCCGGCCAGCGAGCCCGCCGCCTCGTCCAGGGCGGTGCGTTCGGCGTGAGCGCCACCCGGCGGCTCGGTGGCCCCTCGGGCCACGATCCGACCGTCGGCCACCACCACGGCACCCACCCACGGGTTGGGCGAGGTCCGGAGGCGAGCCGTGTCAGCCAGGGCCATCGCCTCTCGCATGGCCTGGCGGTCGTCGACACCGGGTCGTTCAGCCACCGGTCCCCGACCCCTCGCCTGACGGGTGTGGGTCGGCGTTGTCGACCAGCAGGCGCACGGCGTGAGGCACCACGTCGGCCACCGCCTCTAGGCACTCCACACAACCCTTCGCCGAACCCGGAGTGTTCAAGATCAGGGCCGTGCCTGCTGTGCCGGCCACGCCCCGGGACAGGCGACCTAAGGGGTTCACTAGCCGCATGGCCTCGGCTAGCCCGGGCGCCAAGCGGTCCACGACGGCCAGGGTGCCCTCAGGGGTGGCGTCGCGGGGCCCAAAGCCAGTGCCCCCGGTGGTCAGCACCAGGCCATGGAAGCCGTCCACGAGGGCCTGTAAAGCATGGGCCACCGCTTCAGCACCGTCGGCAGTCACCGCCGTCTCGACCACCGTCCAGCCCTCGGCTTCACAGCAAGCCACCAGGGCCGCTCCGGACCGGTCCTCTCGCACGCCGTGGAACACACCGTCAGACACGGTGAGCACCTTGACGGCCAGCGAAATGGCGTCGTGGTGCCCTTGGTCGCCCATGGGGCGAGGCTACCGGCGCACCCCGGGCTGGCCGGGACCGGTTAGACCATTCGGTAGCGGAAGACGGCCATCCCCTCGCTGTCTAGGTCCTGGGGCAGCAGCAAGCCGCCGGACCCGTGGTCGCCGTGGGGTCGCCATGGCCGACCCACCGGCTCGGGTTCGGCCCGTGGCTCGGCCTCGCGGAACCGGCGATCTACGCCGGCCGTTTCGGCCTCGGTCACCGTGCACACGCTGTAAACAAGTTGGCCGCCCGGTCGGACCAGGGCGGCGGCTCCGACTAACAGGTCGGCTTGCAGGAGGGCCAGGTCGGCCAAGTCAGCCTCGCCGCCCCGCCAGCGGGCGTCGGCCCGACGACGCAGGACCCCCAGTCCGGAACAGGGTGCGTCTACCAGCACCCGGTCGAACGACCCGGGCCGGAACGGTGGAGCGCGGCCGTCGCCCGCTACCAGGGCCACCGCGTGTCCGAGGCGGTCGGCGTTCTGGGCCACCAGGCCCAGTCGAGCCGGTCGTAGGTCGGCGGCCACTACCGAGGCTCCAGCGGCCGCCAGAGCCGTGGCCTTGCCCCCCGGGGCGGCACAGAGGTCCAGCACCCGTCCGCCGGGGACCAACCCTTCCCCGGTCAGGTCGGCCACCAACTGCGAGGCCCGGTCCTGGTAGTAGCCGTCGTCCCGGACCACGGCCGGGGCCGGACGGTTCATGGCAGCCAGGGCGGCCAGGGCGTCGTCCAAGCCCAGGTCGGCCACCAGGCGGTCGATCAGCCAGTCGGGGACGCTTAACTCGACGGCCGGGCCGGGCCAGGTCGGCTGGTAGTCGGCGACCCGCCGCAAGACCGCGTTGCACAGACCTTGGACCCGGCGGGGAGCGACCGCCACGGTGGCCGATACGGCGGCGTGAGGCGGAACTCCGGCCCAGTGCAGCTGGTATGCGCCCAGGCGGAGCACGGTCCGGACCTCGGGCTGGATGTCGTCGTGGAGGAAGCGGTCGATCAGGTGGTCGCAGGCCCGTCGCATCCGGGTAGTGCCGTAGACGAGGTCGGTGACGAAGGCCCGGTCCCGGCGGTCCAGGTCGCACCGGTCCAGGGCGGCCCGCAGGGCCAGGTTGGCGTAGGCGCCGCCCCGCTCGATTCGTCCTAGCACCTCGAGGGCCAAGCGCCGAGCGTCGTCCCCGCTCACCCGCCCAGCCGTTCGCCGGCCGCCGGCCGCGCTCCGGTCAACCAGGCCGAAGTGGCCATACGGGACCGGCTGGCTGGCTGGACCTCGACGAGGCGTAGGTCCCCTGCCCCGGTGGCCACCTGGTCGCCGACCAGGACCCCCGGCGCGGCGGTTGACAGGTCGTCGACCACCTCGGCCTCCCATACCTTCAGGTCGTCGCCCCGGTACGTGGTCCAGGCACCCCCGACGCGGACCACCCGGGCCAGTTCAGCGGCCGGCCGCCCCCAGTCCAGGTGCAAGTCCTCCCGTTTCACCTTGTGGGCGTAGGTGGCCTCGCCGGCCTGGGCCTCCGGGCTTCCCAGCCCGCCGGCCAAGGCGTCGACCAGCAGCGTCGCTCCGAGCTCGGCCAGGCGGTCCCGCAGGTCGGCCGCCGTGTCCGTCGGCCCGATGGGTGTCTCAACCCTGGCGTGGACGTCGCCAACATCCAGACCTTCGGCCAGGTCCATGAGGCACACCCCGGTTGTCGGATCGCCGGCCAGCAGGGCGCGCTCGATGGGGGCGGCGCCCCTCCAACGAGGAAGGAGCGAGAAGTGCAGGTTGACCATGGGAACCCGGGCCAGTAACTCGACGGGGACGATCTGCCCGAAGGCCACCACCACCCCGAGGTCGGCGCCGCAGTCGGCTACCGCCTCCAGGTCATGAGAAACCGGGATGCCCAGCTCGGCGGCCCGAGCGGCCACCGGGGTCGGGGTCGGAGCTGAGCGACGGCCCCGCCGACGGTCCGGTGAGGTCAACACCAGCACCACTTCGTGTCCCGCTCCGTGCAGGGCGTCCAGCGGCGGCACGGCCACCGCCGGGTTGCCGAGGTACACCAGCCGTCCGGGATGCGCCGGAGGCGGCGCGATCAGGGCAATCGCAGGCCCCCACCCGACGGGCCGCCACCGGCGGCCTCCACGCGGGCCATGGTCATCTCGCGCAGCACCCGTCGGGCGTCGCGTTGCTGGTCCTCGTCCAGGTGGTCGACAAGTAGCACGCCGTCCAGGTGGTCCATCTCGTGCTGGAACAGTCGGGCTTCTAGCTCGTCGGCCTCGATGGACACCTCGTTGCCGTCCAGGTCCACGCCCACCAGGTGAATCTGCTTGGGTCGGACGATCTCCCACGACAGGTCGGGAATCGACAGGCAGCCCTCGTCGAACGTCCACTCCCCGTCGGACTCCACGATCCGCGGGTTGAGAATGACCCCAGCTCCCTGGCCGTGGTCGTAGACGAAGAACCGCCTCTGGACGCCCACCTGTGGGGCAGCCAAACCGATGCCAGCCGCCTCGTACATAGTGGTGAACATGTCGTCGGTCAGGCGGACCAGCGCACTGTCCACGTCGGCTACGTCGGACGCCGGTTGGCGCAGGACCGGATCGCCGATGAGTCGGATCTCGTGGGGTGCCACGGGGGTAAGGCTACCGTCGGAGCCATGGAGGCCCGGATGCCCGACCGGTACCGCAGGTGAATGACGGCCAGTACTGGACCGACCGTCCCGAGGTGGCCTCGCGACCATCCGAGGTGGACCTGCTCCTCCCCGACGTCGACCTGCGTCTGGCCACCGACCGCGGGGTCTTCTCGACCGACCGGGTGGACCGCGGCACCCGCTATCTCCTTCTGGAGGGGCCTCCTCCGCCCACTGGCGCCGTCGACCTCCTGGACCTGGGCTGCGGGTACGGCCCTATCGCCTGCACGTTGGCCACCCGGTGCCCCGACGCCCGGGTGTGGGCGATCGACGTGAACGAGCGGGCACGGGACCTGTGCCGGGCTAACGCCGATGCGGCCGGCCTAACCAACGTCACGGTGGCCGCCCCCGACGAGGTCCCCGAGGAGATCCAGGTGGCCTCCCTGTGGTCCAACCCCCCGATTCGCATCGGCAAGGCAGCCCTGCACGATCTGCTGGAACGATGGCTAGACCGCCTGGCCCCGGATGGCACCGCCCATCTGGTGGTACAGCGCCACCTGGGAGCCGACTCGCTGGCCCGGTGGATGGACGACCAGGGCTGGTCCACCACCCGGCGGGCGTCGCGCAAGGGATATCGCCTGCTCGATGTGGCGGCTCGGAAGGCCCAGAGGGAGGACGTGCGGTGAAGAACCTTGACGGCACCGGCCTCAAGCGCCTACATCGCGACTGGCGGAGACGCCACGAACCCGAGGTGGCCTTGCTGCTGGACAGCGTCCAGACGCCCTACAACGTGGGGGCCATCCTGCGTACCGCCGCTGCCTACCGGGTCGCACACCTGTGGCTGGCCGGGGCCACCGCCGCCCCCACCCACGCCAAGACGGCCAAGACCGCCCTGGGAACCGGCCGCTACCTGACCTGGACGACTTGCGACGACGTCTCGGAGGCCATCGAGAGCATCCGGGCCGCCGGCTACGGACTGGTCGGGTTGGAGCTGGCCGACGAGGCGGTGCCCCTCCACGAGGCGCCGCTGCCCGAGAAGGCCTGCCTGGCCCTGGGCCACGAGGACCGCGGGCTATCAGCCGCCACCCTGGCCGCCTGTGACGTGGTGGCCTTTATCCCCCAACTGGGAAAAGTCGGCAGCCTTAACGTGGCCACGGCGGCCGGCATCGCCCTCTACGAGTTGAACCGCCGGAGCTGGTAGCCCGACCCCTCCCCACGGTCAGGCCCGGCGGGGGTCCACCTCGATCCGGAGCCGACCCGACGGGCGCTCTACCCCGGCTAGGACAGCGCTCAGGCTGTCGTGGTCGGCCGCCCGGACTAGCCACGCCCCGTCCCGGGGGCCCAAGACGTTGACGTCGTCAGGCGTGCCGAGCCGGGCCATGAACTCAGGGGCCACGGCGCCCGAGATGCGGGCCAAGGCCCCGTACGGGGGAAGCCCGAGGAGCATCCGCCGTTCCCGTTCCCCCTCGACCAGGCGCCCCGGATCAGCGTGCAGCACCGCCTGGAGTACCTCGTGGTCGGGCTGGCGGGTCTGGACCACCAGCCTCCCTCCGGCCTCCCGGGGACCCAATAGGCGAGCCGCACGGACTAGCAGGGCCACGGCCTGTTCGGCAGCCCGCATTCGGGGTGCCAAGAGCTCCTGGTCGAACTCCAGGAACACCACCCGGGCCACCCGCCGGTGGATTCGGTACAGCACGGCCTCGGTCCCCACGAACACCGAGGCCTCACCATCATCCACGTTGGTGGCCCCCGTGCCCGCCGTGACCTCCAGCACGGGACGCCCGGCCAGTGCCTCTAACTCCTCGCGGACCCGGGCTACGCCGGCCCGCAGGTTCCGGAACCGGGTGGCCCCGCAGGCGTCGCACACCACAGGCCGGCGGTCGTCATCCACCGGACAACGCAGCCGGTCGTCCTCGTCCTGGATTAGGGGCACTCGGTGCTGCTCACACCGGGCCAGCTCGCCGCAGCCGTGGCAGGCCAGCAACCGGGACCGGCCCTTCCGATTCAGGACGCATATCACGGGGTCACCGCCCTCGCCCCGCAGGACGGGCACCAGCGCTGGCGAGAACAGGCCCGACCGAGCCGAGTCGTCCTGCCGGCGGTCGACCAGGTCCAACACCGGCCATCCGGCCCGCTCTTCGGCCCGCGACGGGACCAAAAGGTGCCCCGCAGCCAGGGCCTCCAGCGTGGGGGCAGCTGAGGCCAGGACGCAAGGCACCCTGGCCCGACGGGCCCGCTCGACGGCCAGGTCCCGGGCGTTCCAGGTGGGGGCCCGCTCCTCCTGGTAGGCCTCGTCGTGCTCGTCCAGAACTAGCACAGCCCCCAGGTCCCGCACGGGGGCCAGAGCGGCGGCCCGGGATCCCACGACCAGCCCGCCACCGGCCGCCTGGGCCCAGTCGCGGGGCATGGAGGCCACCGGCAGGCCAGCCCGGCGGAGCTGTCCGGCCAAGCGGGAGGCGGCGGGGGCCGTCGGGACGAGCACTAGGGCGTCGCCTAGCCGGGCGGCAGCCAGTACCAGCGGCACCGGGTTGGCGGCCGGGGGCAGGCGGACCACCGTGGGGACCCCGTCGTCGCCGGCGAACGCCCCGTCGAACCAGTGTCCGGTGGCCTCGGGGACTATGGCCGGCGCCGGACCGGGGGCCGCGGCCTCAACCACCGTGGAGGGTGACGCTGTGGCCAGGAACCCCGACACCGGGCCGACCCACCGTCGGGCCGCCCAGCGGGCCAGGTCGATCAGGGCCGCTGAGGGTCCCATCCCGCTGAGTCGGGACAGGGGACGTAGTTCCACGCCGGCTGGGGGAACAACGTGGTCCTCCACCACCCAGCCCCCCACCCGGCGGCCGCCTAGGACCACCCGTACCCGGCTGCCTACTCCGAGGCTTTCGGCCCGTCCGTCGTCTCCCCAGGCCGGAGGCACGAGGTAGTCGAAGGCCCGGCCGACAGCGGCCACGTCGGGCAGCACCCGGACTACCCGGTCAGGGGGGTCCGGGGAAACGGCATCGTCAACTCCCTTGGAGGCGTCGACCGGCGACTCCTCTTCAGCGGGAACCACGTCGGCGGTCATGCCGTCGTCGAGGTCTAACCGACCCTGGTCGGCAGCCCCTCCGGTCATGCCGGGTGTCGGGTCAGGACAGGTCGAGGGCCGACCGGACGTCGTCCACCCGATCAGTCGCTTCCCACGGGAACCCGTCCCGTCCGAAGTGTCCGTATGCGGCGGTCCTCCGGTAGATCGGCCGCTTGAGGTCCAGGTCACGAATGATGGCCGCCGGCCGAAGGTCAAAGACTTCCTGCACACAGGCTGCGATGCGGGTCGGGTCCACGGTTTCGGTCCCGAACGTCTCGACCAGAACGGACACCGGATGGGCCATCCCGATGGCGTAGGCCACCTGGAGTTCGCAGCGGCTGGCCGCGCCGGCCGCCACCAGGTTCTTGGCCACCCAGCGGGCAGCGTAAGACGCCGATCGGTCGACCTTCGACGGGTCCTTACCCGAGAAGGCGCCGCCGCCGTGCCGGGCCATGCCGCCGTAGGTGTCGACCACGATCTTGCGGCCGGTCAGGCCGGTGTCGCCTACTGGGCCGCCGATCACGAAGCGGCCCGTCGGGTTGACGTGGACCTCGAAGTCGTCGTCGGAGAAGGCCTCCGGGATGACCGGTCGGATGATCTGCTCCACGAGGTCGGGGCGGATCATGGAGTCTCGGTCGATCCCATCGTTGTGCTGGGTGCTCACTAGCACGGTGTGTAGGCGAACCGGCCGGTTGCCCTCGTAGTCGAAGGTGACCTGGGTCTTGGCGTCGGGACGCAGGTAGGGGATGGTTCCGGCCTTTCGGACCTCGGCGTGCCGCTCGGCCATGCGGTTGGCCAGGTGGATGGGCAGCGGCATCAGGACGTCGGTCTCGTCGCAGGCGTATCCGAACATCATCCCCTGGTCGCCGGCGCCCTGGCGGTCCAGGTCGTCGTCGTCCGAGGAGCCGGTCCGGGCCTCCTCCGAGTCGTCCACACCCCGGGCGATGTCGGTGGACTGGGCGTCAAGAGCGACCATTACGCCGCAGGTCCGGCCGTCGAACCCGAAGTCCTCCCGGTCGTAGCCAATCTCGCAGACGGTGTCCCTCACGGTCTCAGGGATGTCCACATAGTCCGTCGTGGTGACCTCGCCAGCCACCACGACCATGCCAGTGGTAATCAGGGTCTCGCAGGCCACCCGGCTGTTCGGGTCTGTGGTCAGCATGGCGTCCAGCACGGCGTCCGAGATCTGGTCGGCCATCTTGTCTGGATGGCCCTCGGTGACCGATTCCGAGGTGAAGGTCCAGTTGTCGCTCATCTGGCGTCTCCGTTTCCGGTCCGGTTCGTCTTGTGGACGGCCAGGGCGGCGTCCAACACGACGCCGGCCACCTCCCGCTTGTCGGCCAACGGCACCTCCCGTACACCGCCGCCGGCATCCAGGACCAGCACGGCGTTGGTGTCGTGCTCGAACCCCACCTGGGGGGCCGACACGTCGTTGGCCACGATCAGGTCGATCCCTTTCGCGGCCAGCTTCGCCGCCGCATTCTGGCGCAGATCTCGGGTCTCTGCCGCGAACCCCACCAGCACCTGTCCGTTGCTCCGGGACCGACCCAGCTCGGCGAGAATGTCGACTGTGGGCTCCAGGCGGATCTCGGCCGGGCCGTCGCCCTTCTTGATCTTCTCGGTGGCCACCTCGACTGGTCGGAAGTCGGCTACGGCGGCTGCCATGAGGACGATGTCGGCGTCGACGGCCTGGGCGGCTACCGCGGCAGCCATCTCGGCCGCTGTGTCGACCGCCGTGACGTCAATGCCCGGGCCGGCGGGCGCCGTGCCTGGCTGGGTGGTCACGCAGCGGACCTGGGCCCCGCGGGCGGCCGCCTCGGCCACCAGGGCGTGGCCCTGCTTGCCCGAGGACCGGTTGCCCAGGAACCGGACCGGGCAAATCGGCTCCCGGGTCCCTCCGGCCGTCACCAGCACGGTCAGGCCGGCCAGGTCGCCACCGGCGTCGCCCCGGGTGGCCCCCAGGACCTCCTCGGCAGCGGCCACCACGGTGGCCGGGTCGGCTAGACGGCCCGCTCCGACGTCGCCGCCGGCCAGGCGCCCGTCCTCGGGTCCAACGACGGTTACGCCCCTTGACGCCAGGACGCCCACGTTCTCCTGAATCGAGGGCTGCTCCCACATTTCGGTGTGCATGGCCGGACACACGATGACCGGCGCCCGGGTGGCCAGCAGGGTGGCTGTCAGGAGGTCCCCTGAACGGCCCGTCCGGTAGTCGGACAGTAGGCGGGCCGTGGCCGGGCACACCACGACCAGATCGGCCCCCTGGCCCAAGCGGGTGTGCGGGATCGGGTGGGGTTCGTCCCACAGGGACGTCTGGACGGGCTCCGACGCCAGAGCGTCAAAGGTGGCCCGACCCACGAAGTGGAGGGCTCCCTGGGTGAGAACCGGTGCCACGTGGGCACCAGCGTCGACCAGGCGCCGACAGACCTCGACGGCCTTGTAGGCGGCGACGCCCCCGGTGACCCCGAGAACGATCCGGCGTCCGGCGAGTGATCCCATGGTGGCTGCCCCGGGGGGCGGGGGATCAGGCGCCCTCGTCGCCCTCGGCCTCGGCCTCGGGCACCGCGCCCTCGGGGAGGTCCTCGCCCGACTGGTCAGCCAACTCGGCGTCGATGGCGTCCAGCAGGGTGTCCACGTCCTCCGGCTCGTCCGGCGGCTCCACAGCTTCGATTTTGCCCGCCGCTAGTTCCTCGAAGGCGATGGACAGCGGCTTTCGCGACGTCGAGGTGACCTGCGGCGGGATCGACGCCCCTAGACCCTCGCCTAGCTGACCGAAATAGGAGTTGATCTGCCGGGCGCGCTTGGAACTCACTGTGACCAGGCGGAACTTGGAGTCGGCCGTCTCGAGAAGTCCCTCGATCGCCGGGTTGACCATGCTGTCGTGACGCTGCACTTGGATCCTCTGCGTTCCTCAGGGTGCCGGTCCCTGCGACCGGGACTCCCGACCGGACGACCCCGACTCGTGTGTGGGGCGGCCGAACGGCTCCTCACGGTACCAGCGGGACCGTCCGAACCCTCGAACAACGCCCCGGGCCAGGTGGGGCGAATCCCTGATGGCGACCCCGACACTTTGGTGGTTAGCCGTTCGACCTGCGGTGCTCTCCGATCAGACTGGCGATCCGTGCCACGGCCTCGTCCAGGTTGTCGTTGATGACCCGGAGGTAGCCCAGCTGCTCGGCCTCACCACGTTCCCGCGTCGCCTCTCGCACCCGGGTCTCTGCTTGTTCGACGCTTTCACCTCGACCCACTAGGCGGCCTACCAGCTCCTCATCGTCCGGGGCGTCCACGAACAGGCAGAGGGCGTCGGGGAGTCGCTCAAGGACCTGCCGGCCTCCAGCCACGTCGATTTCCAGGAGAAGGTCTCGTGGGTCGTCGATATCGGGGGTCGGCGTTCCGTAGAGGCAACCCAGGAACTCGTTCCACTCCAGGAAACCACCCTCGTCTCGACGCGCTTCGAAGGTGGCTCGGTCCACGAAGACGTAGGCGTCAGAAACGTCGTCAACCCGCCGTTCACGGCTGGTCCAGGACCGACTCAGGGCCAGGCGGTCGTCTCCCTCAACCAGGGCCCGGGCAATCGTGCCCTTCCCCGCACCGCCCGGGCCGGAGAGCACCACCACCAACGGCATCCGGGTGTCGGGGTCCTCCCCCACCGGCCGGCCGTCCGTCTGGGAGCTGGTGTCAGCCGAAACGCGCCACCAACTCGGCTCGCTGTTGGGAACCGAGGCCCCGCAGGCGGCGGCTATCACTGATCCCAACCTCGTCCATGGTCCGGCGGGCCTTCACCTTGCCCAGCTTGGGCAGCGCCTCCAGGACGGACAGCACCTTCATCTTGGCCAGGATCCTGTCGTTGTCAGACCGATCCAGCAACTCGGACAGGGACAGCGTCCCCATCTTGAGAAGCTCCTTGATCTCGGCCCGCACCCGTCGGGCCTCGGCCGCCTTTGCCAGGGCGGCTCGTCGTTGTTCGTCGGTGAGTTGAGGAAGTCCTGCCATGGCCAGGACCCTAGTAGGAGCGGCGGACTGGTGTGGACGACCCGGGATCGGCCAGCCGCGTGTCGCTCAGCCGGCTAGGTGGGCGGCCAAGTCCGTGGCCGCCTGGACCGGATCGTCGGCGGCCGTCACGGCCCGGCCTACCACCAGGAGATCGGCCCCGGCGGCCAGGGCCTCACGGGGCGTGGCTACCCGGGCCTGGTCGTGAGTTGCCCCGCCAGGCATCCGGATCCCCGGCACCACTCTGACCAGCCGGTCCGACCAGGGGTCGGTAGTCGGGAGGTCCGGAGCGGCGCACACGATCCCCTCGCAGCCGCTAGTGGCCGCCAGCTCGCACCGGGCGGTGAGGACGTCGGCGCCTGCCACATCGTCGCTGGTCAGGACGGTCACTCCCAACGCTCCGGGGACCGCGGCCCCCACGCTGGCTGCCCCCTCGGTCAGCCCCGCCACGGCAGCCTGCAGCATCGGAGCGCCGCCCGAGGTGTGCACGGTCACCCACCGCGCCCCCGAGGCACCCAGCACCCTGGCGGCACTCCGCACGGTGTTGGGGATGTCGTGCAGCTTGAGGTCACAGAACACATCGAAGCCGGATTCCGCGAACGTTGCCACGGCCTCCGGCCCGGCGGCTGAGAACAGCTCCAGGCCCACCTTGACTGTGCCGAACCACGGGGCCAGCAGGTCGGCGGTCCGCCGGGCGGCCACCAGGTCGTCCACGTCCAGGACTAGGCACAGCCGGCGCCGGACCTCCTCGGGCACCTCGTGGTCAGCCATGGGCCACTCCGATCAGCTCGTCCAGGGCGATCACCCCGCGACGGTCACACCACCGGCCGAGGTCCCGCAGGATCCGGGCCGGCGCCCGGGGATCAGCGAAGGTTGCCGTGCCTACCTGCACGGCCGAGGCACCAGCCAGAAGGAACTCCACGGCATCCTCGGCGCTGGCCACGCCGCCCACCCCAATGATGGGCACCTCTGGCAGCGCCTCCCGGGTGTCAAAGACGGCCCTGACGGCCACCGGCCGGATGGCCGGTCCGCTGAGGCCTCCTCGACCGGCGCCCAGCAGGGGCCGGCGGGACTCCGTGTCGATGACCATGCCCAGCACCGTGTTGGCCACGGTGACCGCTTCGGCCCCCGCCGACACGGCGGCCGCCGCCATCTCAGGCAGCTCCGGGGTGTTCGGGCTGAGCTTGGCCCACCGGGGACGCCCGGCGGCCGCTGCGGCGTCAACCACAGCCGCCGTGGCGACGGCCGAGTGGGCGAACAGGGCCCGCCGGTCCTCCAGATTCGGGCACGAGGCGTTGACCTCCACGGCTACCACTTCGGGCGGGGCGTCGGCCAGTAGTTCGGCGGCTCGGGCGAACTCGTCGACTGTGCGCCCCCAGATGCTGGCCACCACCCGGGCTCCCGTCGCCGCCAAGGCAGGCAGGTCGTGAGTTAGCCAGGCCTCCACCCCGGGGCCCTGAAGGCCAACGCTGTTCAGCATGCCGGCCGGCGTGGCGTGCACCCGGGGGGCCGGGTTCCCCTCCCAGGGCTCGGCGTGCAGGGACTTCACAATCACCGCACCCAGGGAGGCCAGGTCCAGGTGGTCGGCCAGCTCGTGGCCGTAGCCGGCGGTACCCGAGGCGGTCAGGACGGGATTGGGGAACACGACCGACCCGACTCGGGTCGTGAGGTCGACGGTCGGCCCACGCCCCCTCACTGGACAATCTCCTGCTCCGAGCGCCGCACACCCCGGTGGTACTCCTGCAGCGTTCGGACGGCCAACGGGAAGCGCTGCCAATCGGCCAGCCCACGGGCGGCGGCCAGAGCAGCGTTGGCCGTGGTCATTAGAGGAATCCCCTGGGCGCCCGCAGCGGCGCGGATGTGTTCGCCGTCGGCCCGGGGGCCACGACCGCGGGGGCTGTTGACCACCATCTGGACAGCGCCCGACCGGACCAGTTCCACGGCGTCGGTGCCCTCCTCACCAAGCTTGGCCACCACGGTGTCGACCGGCACCCCGTTGGCCCGGAGGTACTCGGCCGTACCGCTGGTGGCCACCACGCCCAGGCCCAGGTCCTGTAGGCCTCGGGCTGCCTCCAAGCCCACCACCTTGTCCCGGTCAGCCAGCGACAGGAAGACGGTCCCCGACTCGGGCAGGGCGCCACCGGCCGAGATCTGGGACTTCATGAAGGCCAACCCGGTGGTCAGATCGATCCCCATGACCTCTCCGGTGGACCGCATCTCCGGCCCCAAGACCGGGTCGGCTTCCGGGAACCGGTTGAACGGCAGGACTGCCTCCTTTACCGCCACGTGGTCGCCGACCACCCGCTCGCACAGCAAGCCCTCGTCTCGCAGCTCAGCCAGGGTGGCCCCCATCATCACTCGGCTGGCCACCTTGGCTAAGGGCACGCCGGTGGCCTTGGCCACAAACGGCACGGTCCGCGACGCCCGGGGGTTGGCCTCGATCACGTAGACCTCATCGTCTTTCACGGCGAACTGGACGTTGATCGGACCCCGGACGTCCAACGCCTCGGCGATAGCCAGCGTGTGGTCCTCGATGCGGGCCACCACGGACGCCGACAGGTGGGGTGGCGGGATCACGCAGGCGCTGTCGCCGCTGTGGACGCCGGCCTCCTCTACGTGTTCCATGACGGCACCGATCATCACGTCACCGAGACGGTCGCGAACGGCGTCCACGTCGACCTCGGTGGCGTCCTCCAGGAAGCGGTCCACCAGCACCGGGCGCTCGGCCGACAGGCCGCCCTCGATGCCCAGGCTGCCGAAATCGCTCATTTCGGCCATGGCCCGGACCATCTGGGCGTCGTCGTAGATGATCTCCATGGCCCGACCTCCAAGCACGTAGGACGGGCGGACCAGCACCGGGTACCCCACCTGGGCGGCGATGGCCAGGGCCCCATCGGCGTCCACCGCCGTACCGCCCGGGGGTTGGGGAATTCCCAGGTCGCGGCACAGGGCGTTCCACTGCTCGCGATCCTCGGCCAGGTCGATCGACGCGGAGCTAGTGCCGGCGATCAGCTCGGGGGGCAGTGTGGCGGCCAGCTTCAGCGGGGTCTGGCCGCCCAGCGAGACGATGATGCCCATCGGCTGCTCGGCATCGATGATGTTGGCCACGTCCTCCGGGGTGAGCGGTTCGAAGTAGAGGCGGTCACTGGTGTCGTAGTCGGTCGACACGGTCTCCGGGTTGCAGTTGACCATGATCGTCTCGAAGCCGGCCTCCCGCAGAGCAAAGCTGGCGTGCACGCAGCAGTAGTCGAACTCAATGCCCTGGCCGATCCGGTTGGGGCCCGACCCCAGGATCATCACTTTGGGCCGGTCGGACGGCCGGACCTCGTCCTCGTCCTCCCAGGCCGAGTAGTGGTACGGCGTTTCGGCGGCAAACTCCGCTGCGCAGGTGTCGACCGTCTTGTAGGTGGGGCGCACCCCGGCCGCCTCGCGATCTGACCGCACGTCGGCGACGTCCCGGTCCCACAGATGGGCCAGCTGGGCGTCCGAGAAGCCCATCTGCTTGGCCCGCCGCCAGTCGCCTCGTCCCATGGCATCGGGTCCGACCGACTCCAGGTGCAGGCGCTCTTCGCTGATGGCCAGGATCTGGTCGAGGAACCAGGGGTCCACCCAGGTGGCCTGGTGCACCACGTCGGGATCCACCCCACGGCGCAGCAGGACCTCTAGTTGGGCGACTCGGGCCGGCGTGGGCACCATGGCGGCGGCCAACAGGGCCTCGTCGTCCAGGGCGTCCAGGGCGGCCTCAGCCGGATCGCCGTTTAGGCCGAGGCGGCCGTTCTCCAGGGACCGCATGCCCTTCTGCAACGACTCGGCGAACGTCCGGCCGATAGCCATGACCTCTCCTACCGACTGCATGGACGTCCCCAGCACACCAGACGTGCCGGGGAACTTCTCGAAAGCCCACCGCGGGATCTTGGTCACCACGTAGTCGATGGTCGGCTCGAAGGCGGCTGGTGTCTCCCGGGTGATGTCGTTAGGGATCTCGTCCAGCGTGTATCCGACGGCCAGTTTGGCGGCGATCTTGGCGATCGGGAAACCGGTGGCCTTGGAGGCCAAGGCCGACGAGCGGCTTACCCGTGGGTTCATCTCGATGATGACCTGCTGACCGGTGGCCGGGTCCACGGCGAACTGGACGTTGGACCCGCCCGTCTCAACGCCCACCCGGCGCAGGCAGGCGAAAGCAGCATCCCTCATCTGCTGGTACTCGACGTCGGACAGTGTCTGGGCGGGGGCCACGGTGATGGAGTCGCCGGTATGGACGCCCATCGGGTCGAGGTTCTCTATGGAGCAAATGACCACGCAGTTGTCGGCCCGGTCCCTCATTACCTCCAGCTCGTATTCCTTCCACCCCGCGATCGACTTCTCGATCAGGATCTCGGAGATGGGGCTGGCCTCGATGCCCTTGGCGGCCGCTGCCTCGAACTCCTCAGGGTTGGAAGCGATGCCGGTCCCGCGGCCCCCCAGGATGTAGGCGGGGCGGATAACCACCGGGAGGCCGATATCGGCCACCACCGTCCGGGCTTCGGACATGGTGTGGGCGATGCCTGACAGGGGCACGACCAGGCCGATCTCCTGCATGGCCACCTTGAACCGCTCCCGGTCCTCGGCCGTGGCGATGGCCTCAGCGTCGGCCCCGATGAGCTCCACCTCGTACCGGTCCAGTACCCCGGCCTCGGCCAGTTCCATGGCCAGGTTCAGGGCCGTCTGACCGCCCAAGGTAGGCAGCAGGGCGTCGGGACGCTCCCGGGCGATGATGGCCTCCATGACGTCGAGGCGGAGTGGCTCTACGTAGGTGGCGTCGGCGAAGTCCGGGTCGGTCATGATGGTCGCCGGGTTCGAGTTGGCCAGGACGACCCGGTAGCCCTCCTCGCGCAGAGCGCGACAGGCCTGGGTGCCCGAGTAGTCAAACTCGCAGGCCTGGCCGATGACGATGGGACCCGAGCCGATGAGCAGGATGCTCCCGATGTCGTTCCGACGGGGCATCAGCGCCGACCTCCGGTCGGTGCCGGGCCGCGGACCAAGGCCATCAGGTCTTCGAACTCGTCGAACAGGTAGCGGCTGTCGTGGGGGCCGGGGCCGGCCTCCGGGTGGTACTGCACGCTGAACGCCGGCACGTCAAGGCAGCGGATCCCTTCTACGGTTTGGTCGTTGAGGTTGACGTGGGTCAGCTCGGCCGCCGGGAGTGACCCCTCGGCCACGCAGTAGTTGTGGTTTTGGCTGGTGATCTCCACCGCTCCGGTCGACAGGTTGCGTACGGGGTGGTTCCCGCCGTGGTGGCCGAACGGCAACTTGTAGGTCTCGGCGCCCAGGGTGCCAGCCAGTAGTTGGTGGCCCAGGCAGATGCCGAAGACGGGGACCGCTCCGAGCAGGGCCCCGATATTGAGACGGATGTCGTCCAGCGGACCGGGATCACCGGGGCCGTTGGATAGGAAAACCCCGTCGGGATTCCGGTCCAGTACGTCGGCAGCAGGGGTGGAGGCCGGAACGACGGTGACCTCGCCCAGGCCGGAGAGATGGCGCAGGATGGTGGCCTTGATGCCGAAGTCGTAGGCCACGATGCGCCGGGCGCCACCCGTGGAGGCCACCACGGTCGGGACGTCGCAAGTCACTGAGGCCACCAGGTCGATCCCGTCGGTCCCGGGTTCGTCCGCCGCAGCGGCAGCCAGGGTGGCTACGTCGGCAGTACCGAAGGCCCCGGGCATGGCCCCGGCGTCGCGGAGGTGACGAGTGAGCCTCCGGGTGTCCACCCCGGCGATCCCGGGAACGCCGTGGGCCTGCAACAGCCCGTCCAGGTCCCCGGTGGACCGCCAGTTACTGCGCCGGCGGGCCAGGTCGCGCACCACAACGCCCCGGCAGAAGGGGCGGCGGCTTTCGTGGTCGTCGTCGTTCACGCCGTAGTTCCCGATGTGGGACACGGTGAAGGTGATGATCTGCCCGGCGTACGACGGGTCGGTGACCACCTCCTGGTAGCCGGCCAGCACCGTGTTGAACACCACTTCGCCGGTGGCAACGCCGCCGTCCGGTTCGGCGCCGATGGCCTCACCCTCGAAAACCTCGCCGTCGGCCAGGACCAGGGCGGCTTCGGTGACCGTCCGACGGCTCACCGGCGGGCCTCGCCGTCCACCACGACCGGTTCGCCGGCGCGGAGAGTGTGGCGGACCCGACCCCGCAGGTGGCGGCCCTCGTACGGGGTATTGCAACTCCGGCTGGCCATAGCCGCGCCGGAGACCTTCCAGACCTCGTCGGGATCAACCACGCATAGGTTGGCCGGATTCCCGGGCAGAATCGGCGCGCCATGCCGGTCGGCCACCCCAGCGATGGCCGCTGGCTTCCAGGAAAGCAGGGCCAGCACCTCGGGTAGGTCCAGCCCCGACTCGCCGAGGGTCAGGGCGAAGGCCGTCTCCAGGCCCAGCATCCCCGGTGGGGCCTGATCGAACGGCAGCTCCTTGGCATGCGGGGCGTGCGGCGCGTGGTCGGTGGCGATGGCGTCGATGGTCCCGTCGGCCAGCCCGTCTCGTATGGCCTGTACGTCGGCGTCGGTGCGCAGTGGCGGGTGGACCTTGAATACTGGGTTGTAGGAGGCGCATGCCGCGTCGGTGAGGGTGAGGTGGTGGGTGGTGGCCTCGGCGGTCACCGGAAGCCCGGCGGCCTTGGCCCCCCGCACCATGGCTACCGACGCTGCGGTGGACAAGTGCTGGAAGTGGGTGTGGGCCCCGGTGAGGCGCACCAGGGCGATGTCGCGCATGACCATGAGCTCCTCGGACTCGGCCGGCTGGCCAGGGATCCCGAGACGGGACGACCACTCTCCCTCGTGCATGAAGCCTCCGGTTGAAAGGGCCGTGACCTCGCAGTGCTGGGCCAGGACCACCGGACGGCCTAGGCGGCCGGTCAGGCCGGTGCTGTACTCCATGACCCGGCGCATGAGGCGGGGATCCTGGAGGCCGGTCCCGTCGTCGGTGAAGATGCCCACCCCGGCGTCTACCAACTCCCCCATGGGAGCCATGTCGGTGCCCCGTCGGCCCACCGTCATGGCAGCCGAGGGGATGATCTCGCAGGTTGACCGTCTTCCCAGCGTCCGGACCTGTTCGACTACAGCCACGCAATCGGTGGTCGGGTCGGTGTTGGGCATGGCCACTAGGGCGGTGTAGCCCCCCAGCGATCCGCCCCGGGCCCCCGTCTCGATGGTCTCGGCTTCCTCCTGGCCCGGCTCCCGGAGGTGGACGTGGAGGTCCACAAACCCGGGCGAGATCACACAGCCCGAGGCGTCCAGTTCCACATCACCCGACAAGCCGGTACCTACGGCGGCGATCCGACCGTCGTCTCCCACCTCGACGTCTAGCGTGCGTTCGCCGTCTCGGTCGATGATGCGCCCTCCGCGCAGGACCACGCTCACCGGTCGGCTCCCTCGGGTCGGGCGTCGTCCCCTACGGGCTCAGCGTCGGCGGCTACCAGTTGCTGGCCCGAGCCGAGCAGCCGGAAGAGGACGGCCATCCGGACCGAGACCCCGTTGACTACCTGATCCAGGATCACCGAGCGGGGGTCGGCTGCCGCCTCGGCAGAAATCTCCACCCCCCGGTTGGTGGGTCCGGGATGGAGCACGAGGGCGTCGGACCGCATGCGAGCCACTCGGTCGGCGCTCAGACCGAAGTCGTTGGCGTACTCGCGTAGCGAGGGGATGAGGCCCTCGGTGATGCGTTCCCGCTGTATCCGGAGCAGGTATACGGCGTCCAGGTCCACGAGCAGCGGGTCGAGTTCGTGTAACACGGTGACTGGCCAGCCCTCGATGGCCGGGGGGAGCAGGGTGGCGGGGGCCACCAGCACCACCTCGGCGCCCAAAGCGGTGAAGGCCAGGATGTTGGACCGAGCCACCCGGGAGTGGCGGACGTCGCCCACGATTGCGATCCGCATCCCGTCCAGCGAACCCCGCTGCTCTCGCAGCGTGTAGCAGTCCAGCAGGGCCTGGGTGGGGTGTTCGTGGCAGCCGTCGCCGGCGTTCACTACCGACAATTCGGTCCAGTCGGCTACCCGGTGGGCGGTGCCGGCCATGGCGTGGCGGACCACCAGGAGATCGGCGCCGTAGGAGGCCACGACCTCCACCGTGTCGCGCAGGCTCTCGCCCTTGCTCAGCGACGATGAGCCGGCGCTGAAGGCCACCGTGTCGGCCGAAAGCCGGCGGGCTGCCGTCTCGAACGACATGCGGGTGCGGGTGGAGTTCTCGAAGAAGGCAGTAGCCACCGTCCGGCCCCGCAGGGCCGGGACCTTCGGGATGGGCCGTCGGCCGATCTCGGCGAATGTGTCGGTGAGGTCCAGAATCTCCTCGAGGTCCGAACGGGACATGCCGTCGATTCCCAGGAGGTGCCGTCCCAGGCCGCCCCTGGGTGGGGACTCCAGGGTGGCGCTCACTTCTCCATCACCCCAAGGTCCACCCCGGTGACGTGGACGTCGACCACCTCGTCGCGACGTGTCGGCAGGTTCTTGCCGACGAAGTCGGGTCGGATGGGCAGTTCCCGGTGCCCGCGGTCGACCATGACGGCCAACTGGATCGACCGGGGCCGGCCGAAGTCGCAGATGGCGTCCAGCGCGGCCCGGATAGTCCGACCGGTAAACAACACGTCGTCGACCAGCACCACGATGCGGCTGTCCAGGTCGGTGGGAAGCTCGGTGGCTGCCTCGGGAACGACCGGCCTAAGGCCGATGTCGTCGCGGTGGAGGGCCACGTCCAGGGTGCCGAGCGGAGGTCGGATCCCCTCGATTTCCTCGAGGGTTTCGACTAGGCGTACGGCGACCGGGACCCCGCCGGTCTGCAGCCCGATGACCACCACCTCGGACAGACCGTGGTTCCGCTCGATCACCTCGTGGGCCATCCGTCGGACGGCCCGTCCCATGTCGTCGGCGGTCATGATCCGCGCGTGGGACACAAAAACGCCCCCGAACGGGGGCGTTTGGCGTCGCTCTCTTTCGGCCATCGGCCTCGTTCTCCTCGATCCGTTCGGGCCTCGCGGGACCCGCTTCACGGTCGAGGGGGCAGCCTACACGCGCCCGGTGGCCCCGCCTCCCACGACCCCCGAGGGTCGGGCCATCAGGACGGTCCGGCCGTCCACCGGGCGGCCCAGGTCCTCGAAGCCGGCCGTCCGGGCCACGGCCAGCGAGCCGGCGTTGTCGGGGTCTACCTCGGCCACCAGCGCTTCCAACCCCAGCGGGCCCAGGGCCCACTGGGCCAGCAGGCTCACCGCCTCGGTGGCCACTCCCCGGCGGCGGTGGGCCGGGGCGGTCCACCAGCCGATCCGGGCCGTCCCCCGATCACGGTCCACTGCCGAGAGGCCTACTTCGCCGTGCACAACAGCCCGGTCCGGTTCAGAGAGGTCCACGACCACCAGGTCCAGGGCCAAGCCGGCCGTCCGGCGACCGGCACACCCGCCAATCCAGTCGGCGGCTGCCGCCTCGTCGGCCGGATCAGGGACCGGCATCCGGCGGCGTACCTCCGGGTCTGCCCAGGCGGCTGCCAGTGCCGATGCGTCCTCCGGTGCCCAGAGCCGGAGGCCGTACCGCGTCCCGGCCAGCGGTGGCTCGGGCAGCGGCAGGGCAATCACGCCGGGTCGCCCTCCGACCCGCGAAGTTCCCCGGCGATCCCTGACACCACGCCGTTCACGAACCGCGACGACCGCTCGGTGGAATACTCGCCGGCCAGTTCAACCACCTCGGCCAGCACAGCCGCCGTGGGTACGTCGTCCCGGTGGGCCAGTTCGTAGACGGCCATGCGCAGCAGGGCCCGGTCCACAGCGGGCATCCGGTTGGTCGTCCATCCCTCTGCGTACCGGCCGATGACGCCGTCCAACTCGTCCAGCGAGGCCGCGACGCCTTCCACAAGGGTCACCGCATAGTCGGCAGGAACGACCGGCTGAGCGGCCAGCACCTCAAGAATGTCGGTTTCCCGGGCCTCGGCGGCATACAGAATCTCGAGGGCCGTCTCGCGGGCCTCCCGGCGGGAGCCCATCGGGTCGTTGGACCGGGACATGGTGGGGTGGTCAGGCCCGGCTGAGGTACTCGCCGGAGCGGGTGTCGACCTTGACCCGCTCGCCGCTCTCGATGAACAGGGGGACCTGTACAACCAGGCCCGTCTCCAGGGTGGCCGGCTTGCGGGCACCCGACACCCGGTCGCCCTGCACCCCGGGCTCGGTCTCGGTGATTACCAGTTCCACGGCAGCCGGGAGCTCCACCCCGATCACCTCCTCGCCGAACAGCAGGATTAGGGCCGTGGCCTGCTCAACCAGGTACTGGGCGGCGGCGCCGAGGGCTGCTGGGGCGAGGTTGCGCTGGTCGTAGGTCTCGTCGTCCATGAACACGTAGTCGGCACCGTCCCGGTACAGGAACTGCATCGACCGCTTGTCGATCATGGCCCGTTCGACCTTCTCGCCGGCCCGGAATGTCCGGTCGACAACGGCCCCGGTCCGGACGTTGCGCAGCGTGGTACGGACGAAGGCGTGGCCCTTGCCCGGTTTGACGTGCTGGAACTCGACGACCTGCACCAGGTCCCGGTCGAGTTCCAGGGTCATGCCGTTCTTCAGGTCGTTGGTGGTGATGGTGGGCATGGTGACTCCGAGCGAGGATGGGTGATGGGGAGGGTCGGCCTCACGGGTCCTTCGGTGAACGGGTGAGCGCACGGTGGCCCTCTGTGGTGACCAGCACCGTGTCCTCCCATCGCACGCCGCCGAAGCCACCCAGGTAGGCCCCCGGTTCGACGGTGACCACTTGGCCGGTCCGCAGGGTACCAGTGGCGGTTGACGAGACTGCCGGGCCCTCGTGGATGTCTAGGCCGACGCCGTGGCCGGTGCCGTGGGTGAAGGCCTCCCCTAGTCCTGCGGCGTCCAACGAAGTGCGGCAGGCGGCGTCCACCTCGGCGAGGGGCACGCCATCGGCCACCAGAGCGAGTCCGGCCTCCTGGGCGTCCAGGACGGCGGACAGCAGGTCGGCTTCCTGGCCGGAGCCCGGCCCTCCGACCCGAAAGGAGCGGGTCATGTCGGACCGGTAGCCGTCGAACACCGCCCCGAAGTCGCACACCACGAGGTCTCCGTCGGCCAGTGGTCGGGAGCCGGGTCGGGCGTGGGGCAGGGCGCTGTTGGGGCCGGCAGCCACGATTGTCTCGAACGCCCGGTCCGACGCGCCGCCGGTCCGCATGGCGTGGTCGAGGGCCAGGGCCAGGTCGGCCTCCACGGCGCCGGCGACCATGGTCGGTTGCACTTCGGCTAGTGCCCGGTCGGCAATGGCTGCCGCGGTGGCGATTCGTGCTACCTCGCCGTCGTCCTTGACCTCTCGCAGTGCCTCGACCAGGCCGTCGGTGGCTACCGGGTCGTCGTCCAGCAGTTTGGCTAGGCGCTGTTGTTCGGACCATGTGACCGATCGGGCTTCCAGGCCGATCCGCGTCGACCCGTCGGCCAGAGCCGAGACCGGTGACCGATCGCCACCTCCGACTACCTCGACGTCGACCGCTGTTCCTGCGTCAGCTATCTGGGTTGGGGCCTGTTCGCTGTATCGCCCGTCGGTGATCAGTACGGCTCGCCGGTCATCGACCCACAGGTTTCCCGCGGAGCCCGTGAAGCCGGTCAGATAGCGGACGTTGGTCGTTCCGGTGACCAGCAGGGCGTCGACCCCGGCGTCGTCGAACAGGGCGCGCAGGCTGTCGAGCCGGTCGGCCACAGCCAGCGGCGGCAGCCCGTCGACCGTTCCGTCGCTCACCCGTCTAGGAGGTCGGCCACCGCCTCGACTGCCATCCGGTAGCCGGCAGCTCCAAAGCCGGCGATTGTCCCGTCGGCCACCGGGGCTACCACCGACGTGTGGCGCCATGGTTCGCGGGCTGCCGGGTTGGAGAGGTGGAGTTCCACGATTGGGCCGTCGAAGGCCGCCAATGCGTCGTGTATAGCCCACGCGTAGTGAGTGAAGGCCCCTGGGTTGACCACGATGCCGGCGCACCTTCCCCGGGCGTCGTGGATGGCGTCCACCAGTTCGCCTTCGTGGTTGGACTGGACGTGTTCCAGGGCCAGACCCCGGGCAGCGGCGGCTGCCGTGGCGCCGGCCACGTGGTCGTCCAGGGTGGCTGATCCGTAGATGTCCGGCTCTCGTTCGCCCAGCAGGTTCAGGTTCGGTCCCGACAGGAGGAGCACGGTGCGGTCGCTCATGGTCGACATCTTCCCACGACAGTTGTTTGGTCCGGTCGCCGGTTGTTGCTCATCGGACGGCTTCGAGGGTGTCGCGTACCAGTCCTGGGTCGATGCTGGCTACCACCTCGATGCCCGTCGGGCCGTCCAGGGCGAAGGTCAGGCCGTCGACGGCTTTCTTGTCGCGGGCCATGGCGGCCATCAGGTCGTCGGTTTGGGCGCCTTCGGGTAGCGAGCCGGGAAGGCCGTAGCCGTCCACGATCTTTCGGTGTTCGGCTACCCGGTCGCTGTCGATTCGTTCGAGGGCTCGGCCCAGTTCGGCGGCGTAGATCAGGCCGATGGCTACCGCTTCGCCGTGGCGGAGGTCGTAATGGCCGGTGCTCTCGATGGCGTGGCCGAGGGTGTGGCCGTAGTTCAAGACGGCTCTTCGTCCGGCGTCTCGCTCGTCGGCGGCCACTATGCCGGCTTTGATTTCTACGCAGCGGGCCACCCGCTGGTCGAAGGCCAGGTCGGCTAGGTCGTCGCCCCCGAGGAAGTGGTACTTGGCCATTTCGCCCAGGCCGCAGCGCATCTCGCGTGCGGGCAGGGTGTCCAGAGTGGACGTGTCGCACAGCACGGCTGCCGGTTGCCAGAAGGCGCCGACCAGGTTCTTGCCCTCTGGGAGGTTGACGCCGGTCTTGCCACCGATCGCTGCGTCGATCTGGGCCAGCAGTGTGGTGGCGACGTGAACCACGGGCAGGCCGCGGTGGTAGGAGGCGGCGGCGAAGCCGGCCACGTCGGTGACCACCCCTCCGCCTACGCCGACCACGGCGTCGCCGCGAGTCAGGCCCCAGGCTGCGAAGGCCCGGCAGAGTTCCTCGATGGTGGACAGTGTTTTGGCCGTCTCACCGTTCGGGATGGGAAAGATTCGGTGGTCCACGCCCGGGTCCACGGCAACGGGAATGTCGGACTGGGTGACGACAGCGACCCGTTGGACCCCGGACGGCAGTACCGAAGCCAGTTCCTCCGCTGCTTGCGGGCCGACCAGCACGGGGTAGGACCGGCCTTCGGGCAGTGCCACCTCGAGGCGGATCATCGGACGGCTCCGTCGGTGGCCGGCAAGGCGTCCACCACGAGGGCGCCGACCATCGAGATGTCCAACCCATCGGTGTCGATCACCGTGTCGGCGGCTGTCTCATAGGCCGGGGCCCGCTCGGAAGCCAGACGTCGCAGTGCTTCGACCGGATCGCTGTCGGCTAGCAGGGGGCGGCTTGATGGGTCGCCTACCCGGGCGGCCAGCGTCTCGGGTGTGGCCCGCAGCCACACCACAGTTGCCTCCTGGGCTAAAACCGCCCGGTTGGTTTCCCGGCCCAGGACGCCTCCGCCGGTGGACAACACGATGGGGTCCACGGCCTGCATCTGGAGGCCCAGGGCCTGCTCTTCCAGGTCGCGGAAGGCTTCCTCTCCGCCTTCGTGGAAGATCACACCGATGGAGCGTCCGGCCAACTGGGTTACCGCTCGGTCTAGGTCTACGTGGCGGCAACCCAGACGAGAGGCCACCGAGGCTCCGACAGCCGTCTTGCCGGCCCCCATCAGGCCGACCAGTGCCAGGTGGCGGGGGGGCGTCACGGTGGGCTCGGAGTCCATCGGAACAGGCTAGCGATGGCCGTCGCGGCGGCTGGGATGATTCTGGCCGCCGTGACAGGTCAGGACGATGAGGCGGTACATCGGTCAACCTTCCTGATCCTGTGGGTTGGATCAGCGAGTGGCCAGCACGGCGCGGGCGGCAGCGTCCATGACCGCCACCGGTGCCTCGGATCCCGTCCACAGGCGGAAAGCGTGCGCCGCCTGGAACACGAGCATCGACAGGCCGTTGTGGGCTTCGATCCCGCGACCGCGTAGAGCCGCCAACCAGGCCGTCTCCGGCGGGTGGTAGATCAGGTCCACGGCAAGCGCCCCGTTGGCTACCGATGCAGGGTCTACCGGTAGTGCGCCGTCGTCGGCCATCCCCACTGAGGTGGCGTTGACCACCAGGTCAGCAGCGGCCACCGCCTCGGACACCTCATTTGGCCCGACCATTCGGCCGACCGGACCGGCCAGGCCTGCGGCTACCTCGGCGCGGGATGCCGTGCGGTTGACTACCGCCACCTCGGCCGCCCCAGCTCTGGCCAGAGCCAGGACGACAGCGCGTGCCGCTCCCCCGGCCCCCAGGACCACCGTGCTGCGGCCCGACGGGTCAAAGCCGGTGTCGTGGCGTAGACCGTCGAGGAACCCGTCCCCGTCAGTGTTGTGGCCGACCAAGCGGTCTCCCTCGACCACCACGCAGTTCACGGCGTCAAGCACTTCTGCTTGTTCGGTCCGTTCGTCCACCGCAGCAGATACCGCTGCCTTGTGGGGCATGGTCACAGAGAGACCAACCAGGCCTAGAGCGCGCGCGGCGTCCAACGCCTCACCGGCCCGACCCTCGGCTACCTCCAGGGCCGTGAAGTGCCAGTCCAGCCCGGCCTCGGCAAACGCCGCGTTCAGAAGGGTCGGCGACAGGGAGTGCCGCACCGGCGCGCCGATCACGGCTGCTAGACGCGTCTCCCCGGAGATCGGTGGTCGTCGGTCGTCGGTCAGGTCACCCACAACCCAGATCCTTCTGTATGCAGACCCGCCGGGCCACCTCAAATTCGGATGCCGTCACGGCAAAGGTATGTGCCCCCGGAATGCCACCCTCGTCGGTACGGACGTAATACATCCACGGACCGGGTTCCGGTTCCACGGCAGCCTCCAGGGAGGCCCGCCCAGGAGCCGATATGGGCGTGGGCGGTAGGCCCACCACCACCCTGGTGTTCCACAACGAGACAACGTTTAGGTCCGTCTCGTCCATGGCCTCGCCGGCCGTCTTGCCCACCGCGTACCGGGTGGAGGCGTCGATGCCAAGACGCCATCCGGAGGTCAGCCGGTTGTGAATGACCCGGCTGATCCGGGGCCGATCCACGTCCAGTAAGGCCTCCTCCTCGATCAGGGAGGCCAAGATCACCGCCTCGTACGGGGTCAGGCCCACAGCAGAAGCCCGGGCCTCCAGGTCCAACTCGTCGACGACCCGCAGGAACTGCTGGTGCATCCGGACCACCAACCCCAGCTCGTCGCTGACCGTGGCCTCGTCCAACTGGTAGGTGTCGGGGAACAGCAGCCCCTCAACCAGCCGGTACGAGAGTCGGCGAGGGTAGTGCGACCAGGCCAGCCGGTCACTGGTCAGGGCGACCCTCAGTTCCTCTTCCTCAAATAGCGGCATGTCGCTCAGCAGCCGGGCCACCATCTGTTCCAAAGTCAGTCCTTCGGGCACCGTCACCCGGATGACCTCCTCGGGCAGAGGTCCGAGGTTCAAGAGGTCCACCGCGGCCTCGAACGACAGGTGTTCCTGCAGCACGTAATCGCCGGCCTGGAACGAGTACTCCACCCCAGGCTCGCAGTCGATGAACCACCGGACGCCCATCGGACAACGCATCCACTGGCGGAACATGGCCGGGTTGTCGATCACGTCCACGTCGCCCAAAGAGGCCACGACGTCGTTGGTGCTCCAACCTTCGACAATGGTGAACTCCACCTCGAGCCCCGGCAGGTCGGAGGGTGTCATCTGGTCACTGACCCAGTCCATGAACATCCGGTAGCCGACCAGTAGTCCGATCAGGACCACGACGAGGACCAGACCCCAGCGGGGCAGGGGTCCGAGGGTCGACCGGTGCCGCACCCAGCGCACGTCGGGTCGGATGCTCTCGTCGATCACCGGACCCGACGGATAGGGGTCGGTGAACGGTTCGGAACCGGAACCGGGCGGTCCTCCCCGTCCGTCGTCGCTCACCCGTCCTCCGTTCCCGGCATCTCCCCGCCCGTCGCCCGACCGTCTAGCCAGGCCTGGAGCATCACAGCGGCAGCCACCATGTCGACCACCCTGCGCCGGTCCGGGCCGCGCACGTCCTGTTCGCGCAGCGAGCGTTCGGCGGTCACCGTGGTCAGGCGCTCATCGTAGGTCTCGACTGGAATGGGCAGGAGGGCAGCCAGGTCGGCGGCCTCGGCGGTCATCGACCGGCCCATTGGTCCGAGCGTGCCGTCCAGCGAGTACGGAATCCCGACCACTACGACAGCGGCCTCCCACTCCTCGACGAGGGCGGAAACGGCCCGGTGGTCGGCCTTTCGATCCCCGGTGCGCTGGAGGACCTCGACTGGGGTGGCCACCCGCCCGTCGCTGTCGCTCACCGCGACGCCGACGCGCTTCGAGCCGAGGTCGAGGCCGAGGGCCCGCACCGGTCGGTTAGCCGGCGTGGGCGGCGGCCCGTGCCTGTTCGAGGGCGTCGGCTAGGTGCTCGGGGGCCTTGCCGCCCACCATCGTCACCTCGGGGTTGGAGCGACCGCCCCCGCCAATGGTCTTGGCCGCGTCGACCAGCAGGGCGCCGGCGTCCAGTCCGCTGTCGGGGGTCACGGCGGCCACCAGGGCGGCCCCTCCCTCTTTGGGGGCCGTGCCCAGGATGGCGACCCGTACGCCGTCCCGGTCCCGGACGGCTATGGCCAGGTCGCGCAGCCCGTCGCGGTCAATGTCGTCGACCAGGGTGGCGACCACGCCGTCGGCCGCCGTGGCGGCCAACTCGTCGGCCCGTCCCAGCGCCACCCGGCGCTTCCACTCGTCCAGCTCGCGGCGAAGGGCCCGTAACTCATCGACCCGCTTCTGGACGCCGTCCAGTAGGTCGTCGACCGGCACGCCGACCATGTCGGCCGCCTGGTCCAGGACGGCCTCGGCGGCCCGCAGACGGTCGATGGGTGCTGTGCCGGTCACCGCCTCGATCCGTCGGATGTTGGAGCCGATCGAACCCTCGGCGACGATCTTCAGCGGCCCGATGTCGCCCAGGGCAGCCACGTGGGTCCCGCCACACAGTTCCGTGGAGTGGGGGCCGGCCTCCAGCACGCGGACCTGGTCGCCGTACTTGTCGCCGAAGAAGGCGATGGCCCCTGCCTGCTCGGCTTCCTCCTTCGTTGTCTCGTAGTGACGACACGCCGGGTTGGCCAGGACGTCGGCGTTGGCCAGGTCCTCCACCGCGACTACCTGCTCAGGGGTCAGGGCCTCGAAGTGGCTGAAGTCGAAGCGCAGCCGATCGGGGCCGACATAGGAGCCCTGTTGCTTGACGTGGTCGCCCAGGACCCGGCGGAGCGCCGAGTGGAGGAGGTGGGTTCCGGTGTG
Organism: Acidimicrobiales bacterium; assembly: GCA_022452035.1. NCBI lineage: Bacteria > Bacillati > Actinomycetota > Acidimicrobiia > Acidimicrobiales > Acidimicrobiales bacterium. The sequence continues at coordinate 37,651 of JAKURV010000013.1, forward strand.
GTTACGGCGGATGGCCGTCCGACGATCGGCGTCGATGGCGGCTCGGACCACGCCGCCTACCTCCAGGGTCCCGTCTACCATCTCGACGTGGTGCTGGTGCAGGCCGTCGAGCGCCAGCGTGGTGTCTACCACCCTCGCAGTGCCGGACCCCGATACAAGCGTCCCGGTGTCGCCGATCTGGCCACCGGACTCGGCGTAGAACGGGGTGCGGTCCAGCACGACCACTCCACCGTCGGAGAACAGGACCGTGGCGTCGGCCTCTTCCTCCTCCCGTCCCACAAACTCGGTGGGACCGTTGGCCTCCAGCACCGCCCGGAGGTCGCCGGCCGTCGCCGTGCCTCCTGCCTCCTTGCGGGCCGCCCGGGCCCGCTGCTGCTGGTCGGCCATGGCGACCCGGAAGCCCTCCAGGTCGACCTCGACGCCCCGTTCGGCGGTGATCTCTTCGGTCAGTTCCAGGGGGAACCCGTAGGTGTCGTGCAGCTTGAAGGCCACGTCGCCGTCCAGCCGGCCGCCCTCGCCTACCCCGTCCAGGGCGTCGTCGAGGATGGCCAATCCGGTCCGTAGGGTCTCGCGGAACCGGGCCTCCTCGCGGTCCAGTACATCGCGTACGTAGGCGTGGTTGCGCTCTAGCTCCGGGTAGTCGGAGCCCATGATGCCTACCACCGCGTCGACCAGCTCCGGCATGATCGGGTCCTGCACTCCGAGCAGCCAGGCGTGGCGTACGGCCCTCCGGATGATGCGACGCAGCACGTAACCCCGGTCCTCGTTGCTGGGGAAGACGCCGTCGCTGATCAGGAAGGTGGACGACCGGGCGTGGTCGGCCAGGATCCGCTGTGACACGTCGGTGCGATCCGACGATCCGTGGGGCACCCCGCTTAGCTCACCGATCCGGCCGAGCAGGCGCGAGAACTCCTCGGTCTCCCAAACCGAGTCGACGCCCTCCAGCACGCTGAGGATGCGCTCCAAGCCGGCCCCCGTGTCGATGGACGGGGCGGGCAGCGACGTCATGGACCCGTCGTCGTGCTGCTCGAACTGCATGAACACGAGGTTCCAGATCTCGATGAACCGCTCGTCCCCGCCGTGGGCGGGGCCTCCGTCCTCGCCGAAGTCCGGGCCCTTGTCCCAGAAGATCTCCGAGCAGGGCCCGCATGGGCCGGTGTCGGCCATCCGCCAGTAGTTCTCTTCGTCTAGGCGCTGAATGCGCTCGGCGGGCACCCCCACCTCGTCGCGCCAGATGGCCTCGGCCTCGTCGTCGCTGACGTGGACGGTGATCCACAGCCGCTCCGGATCGAGGCCCAGGTTGGCGGTCACGAACTCCCAGGCGAAGGCGCAGGCCTCGGACTTGAAGTAGTCGCCGAAGCTGAAGTTGCCCAGCATCTCGAAGAAGGTCAGGTGACGGCTGGTTCGACCCACCTCGTCAAGGTCGTTGTGCTTTCCTCCGGCCCGGACGCACTTCTGGACGGTGACGGCCCGGGGCCATGGGGCCGGCTGCTCACCTACGAAGTACGGCTTGAACGGAACCATGCCGGCCACTGTGAACAGCAGCGTCGGGTCGTGCGGGATCAGACTGCCCGAGGCTTCGTGGTGGTGGCCGTGCCCGCCAAAGAAGTCGACGAAGGCGCGCCGCACCCCGTTGGCGGTCGGCAGGGACTCCGGGTCGGACGCGGTAGTCATGGTCGGCCCAGCCTAGGGACCGGGCGGGGGGTTGGCGGACCGCGACGGGACCGGTCAGCCCACCGACCGGAAGGGACGGTGGCGACGCCGGGCGCCGTACTCGTGGTCCAGGGTGTGGCGTGTCCGACGGACCTCGTCGCGCCCATCGCGGGTGGCGTCGGTGACCTCTCCGGCGACCCGGCGGACGCTGCGCAGCATGTCCGTACCCCGGTCGGCCACCTCCCGGCGCAGGTGTTCCGGTGTGTAGCGCTCCACGCCGCGACGGATTCGACGCCGGAGCCACGCAGCGGTCGCCGTACCGACGAGCCAGCCTCCGAGCAACCAGGCCAGGCGCCTGCGCATCAGGCCGCCCCGCCCCGGCGCCGGCCACGCCGCAACTCCACTGCACCGGCCTCCACGACGGCGTCGCCCGGCCCGGTGGCCAGCGGGCCGCCCCTGAGTCGGCGGACGAACCGGCCAATGCCGGCCGAGACGGCGGCCGCCCCGATGAGGGGAGGCGAGAAGGCTCGGTAGGTGAGCCGGGATGCGGCGTCCACGGTGGTCGAGATGCTCTCGGCGGTATCCAGCAGTTCGTCGACCCGGTCCAACCCGGTGGTGGCGTGGTCCACGGCCGCCCTGAGGTCGGCCACCAGGGGAACGGTCTGTTCCCGGAGTACGTCCACCGTCTCGCGCAGGGACCGCAGGGTCCGCACCAGGGAAGACACGGCAACCACCAGCACGGCCACGGCGACCAGGCACACCGCGGCGACCAACACCGCTGCCACGTCACCTGCGCCCATCGTTCTCCGCTCCCCGGTCGGCCTGGCGGCGGTCGGCCATCCGCTCGGCCACCTCGCTCTCCGCGCCGTGTGATGACGGATCGTAGTAGACGTTGCCCTCCACCTCGTCTGGACGGTGGCGCTGGTCCACCCACCCGGTGGGGTCGTCGTGGGGGTACCGGTAGCCGTCGCCGTGTCCCAACTGAGCCGCCCCCCGGTAATGGGCGTCGCGGAGGTGCATCGGTACCTCGCCGACCCCCGACGCCCGGGCGTCGACCCCGGCCCGGCCCAGGGCCACGGTGACCCGATTGGACTTGGGAGCCGTGGCCAGGTGTACCACGGCCTGAGCCAGGTTCAATCCGGCCTCGGGCAGGCCCACGAACTCAACGGCCCGGGCCGCAGCATCGGCCACTACGAGGGACATCGGGTCGGCCATGCCGACATCCTCACTGGCCAGGATGACCAGGCGGCGGGCGATGAACCTGGCGTCCTCGCCGGCATCCAGCATCCGGGCCAGCCAGTAGAGGCCGGCGTCAACGTCGGAGCCGCGGATGCTCTTGATGAAGGCGCTGATGACGTCGAAGTGCTCGTCGCGGCCGTAGCGCAGGGCCTTGGTGCCTAGCGCCGCCTCGGCGTCGACCATCGACACCCGGTCGCCGCCACGTCCGACAGCCAGCGCTGCGGCCACCTCCAGGCTGGTCAGGGCGTGGCGACCGTCACCGGCCGACCGGTCCACCAGCAGGTCCAGGGCGTCGTCGTCGGCCGCCACCTCCTCGGCGGCCAGGCCCCGCTTCAGCAGACTCCGCACGGCCTCCGGGGCCAGGGGCTCGAGCCGGAACAAGGTGGATCGAGACATCAGTGGGGCGTTGACCTCGAAGAACGGGTTCTCGGTAGTAGCTCCGATCAGAACCAACAGACCCGACTCCACCGACGGGAGCAGGGCGTCCTGCTGGGCCTTGTTGAACCGGTGCACCTCGTCCAGGAACAGGATGGTGCCCACGTCACTTTCACCGAGCCGGGCCTGAGCCCGGGCCACTAGTTCCCGGACGTCCTTGACGCTGGCGCTGACCGCCGAAAGCTCGGTGAACTCCGCCGCCGTGACCCGGGCGATCAGGCGGGCCACGGTTGTCTTTCCGGTGCCCGGTGGCCCCCACAGGATCACCGACGAGAGGCGGTCACCCTCGATGAGCCTTCGGAGCGGACGGTCCGGGCCCAACAGGTGTTCCTGGCCGACGACGTCGTCGAGGCGAGTGGGACGGAGGCGGTCCGCCAGCGGGGCCCGTCTGGCCAGGCGCTCCTGGGCGGCGCTGGCGAACAGGTCTCCGGACACGTGGTCGACGTTACCCCTCGGTCCGTCGGCACCGACCGGTGGTGCTGGCCCTAGTCGGTGGGCGGCAGGACCCGCAGGCCCAGCTCGGTGAGATGGTGCTCGTCGATCCCGGTCGGCGCGTTGGTCAGCGGATCGGCGCCCGACTGGGTCTTTGGGAAGGCGATGACCTCGCGGATGTTCTCCTCGCCGGCCAGGATGGCCGTCAGGCGGTCCATGCCGAAGGCGAAGCCGGCGTGGGGCGGCGCCCCGTAGCGGAAGGCGTCAAGCAGGAACCCGAACTTGGCCTGCGACTCCTCGGCACCGATCCCCAGGATGGCGAAGATCCGCTCCTGGATCTCCCGCCGGTGGATCCGTACGCTGCCCGAGCCCAGCTCCCACCCGTTCAGGACGAGGTCGTAGGCCCGGGACCGGACGTCGAGCAGGTCGCCACGTTCCAGGGCGTCAAGGTCCTCCTCGTGCGGCATGGTGAAAGGATGGTGGGCCGGAATCGGGTTCCCCGCGTCGTCCAGGCCCTCGAACAGCGGGAAGTCCACCACCCACAGGAAGTGGAGGCCGCCCTCGGTGACCGGCGGGCGACCCAGCTCCAGGCGGACCAGACCCAGGACATGGCTGACGGTGCGGCGCTCGTCGGCCACGATGAGGAGCAGGTCGCCGACCTCGGCCTCCAGGGTGGAGCGCAGAGCATCGATCTCCTCGTCGGACAAGAACTTGGCCACTGGGGAATTGATGCCGTCGTCCTCCACCTTCATCCAGACCAGGCCTTTGGCCCCCCACTGCTTGCACTGCTCGGTCAGGTCGTCCAGCCGGTTTCGGGACAGATCGGCGCCGCCCGGCACCCGGATGCCCTTCACACAGGGGGCCTGGAAGGCCCGGAAACCGGTGTCGGCGAACACCCCGGTCAGTTCGACCAGCTCCATTCCGAACCGGATGTCGGGCTTATCGGATCCGAAACGCTCCATGGCCTCGTGCCACGACATCCGTGGTATCTCCCCCGGGCGCTCGCCGGTAACCGCTTCGGTGGCCGACGAGCTGGCATACGAGATGAAGGCCAGCACGTCGTCCTGGGAGACGAAACTGGCTTCGGCGTCGAGTTGCATGAACTCGAACTGGCGGTCGGCCCGGAGGTCCTCGTCGCGCAGGCAGCGGGCGATCTGGTAGTAGCGGTCCACACCGCCGACCATGCAGAGCTGCTTGAAGATCTGCGGGCTCTGGGGCAGGGCGTAGAAGGAACCCGGTTCCTTACGGGACGGGACCACGAAGTCGCGTGCACCCTCGGGCGTGCTGGCGATCAGCATCGGGGTCTCGACCTCGATGAACCCCTGCTCCTCCATGGCCTGGCGGATGGCGCTGTTCACCCGGGCCCGGACCTCCAGGTTGCGCTGCATCCGGGGCCGGCGCAGGTCCACGTACCTGTGGCGGAGCCGCAGCACCTCGTCCACGTCGATACGGTCGTCCAGGGGGAAGGGTGGCGGCTCGGCGGTCGACAGGACGGTCACATCGGTGGCGTCGACCTCCACGGCGCCGGTGGCCAGGCCGTCGTTAGCGGTGTCGGCTGGGCGCTCGCGCACCGTTCCGGTGACCTGCAGGACGTACTCGCTACGCAGGTCGTGCGCTCCGTCGATGACCAACTGCACCACTCCGCTGCGGTCCCGCAAGTCGACGAAAGCCAGATGTTCGCCGTGTTCCCGGCGCCGGTCGACCCAGCCGCAGAGGGTGACCTGGCGGCCCACGTCGCCAACCCGTAGGTCACCGCAGAGGTCGGTTCGTAGAGAGGTGGAGTAGTCGGTCAACGCAGCCTCGCTCGCAGGGTGTCGATCATGGAGTCCAGAGCGACGGCCTCCTGGCCATCGTCGCCCCGCAGGTCCCGGACGGTGACTGTGCCGGCGTCGCGCTCGTCGTCGCCAACGATCACGGCCAGCGCGGCGCCGCTCCGGTCGGCCGCCTTCATCTGTGCCTTCATGGAGCGGTCGTCCCACGATCGGTCGGCCCGCAGGCCGGCGGCCCGTATCCGGTCAGTCAGGACCACGGCCAGATTCCCGCCCGTGGTGTCGACCACGAACACGTCGACGGCCGCTGACGGCGCCTCAAAGACCCCTTCGGCGTCGCAGGCCAGCAGGGTGCGGTCCACGCCGAGGGCGAAACCTACGCCCGGGGTTGGCGGGGCACCCAAGTCCTCGGCCAGCCCGTCGTACCGTCCGCCACCGCCCACCGCGTTTTGAGCGGCGTCCAGGGCCTCGGCGGCGAACTCGAAGGTGGTCCGGACGTAGTAGTCGAGGCCGCGCACCAGCCGGGGGGCCACGGTAAACGGCACTCCAAGGGCACCCAGGGCGTCAGTGACCTGACTGAAGTGGATCACCGAGTCGTCGCCCAGATGGTCGGCCATGTTCGGGGCGGCGGCCACCAGGTCGGCGTCGGCCTCCCGGCGGGAGTCCAGGACTCGGAGGGGGTTGGTGTCCAGGGTGGCCCGCGACTCCTCACTGAGGGCGTCCAGGTGGGCCTCGAAGTGGGTACGCAGCGCGGCGACGTACCGCTGCCGGTCGTCGGTGCTGCCCAGCGAGTTGACCAGCAGGGTGACTCGGCGCAGTCCGAGCCGCTCATAGAACCGCCAGGCCAGGGCGATCACCTCGGCATCCAAGTGGGCGTCCTCAGGGCCTAGGGCCTCCACACCGACCTGGTCGAACTGCCGGAACCGACCTTTTTGGGCCCGCTCGTACCGGAAGTTAGGTCCGGCGTACCAGGCCTTCCAGGGGACGGGCGGGCGGTGCTCTGCGAAGGCCCGGACCACGCTGGCCGTCTGCTCGGGACGCAGGGCCATGGTGCGACCACCCTTGTCCTCGAAGGAGTACATCTCCTTGCGGACCACGTCGGTGGCCTCGCCGAGGCGTTGGAACACTTCCACGTGCTCGAACATGGGCGGGATGACTTCGAGGTAGCCGGCCGAGCCGGCCACGTCGGCGAACACGTCGACCAGGGCCCGCCACCTGGCCGAGTCCGGCCAGAGGATGTCGCGGGTGCCCTTGGGGGCGCGGAACGGGTGGTCGGCCACGAAGGTGGAGGCTACCGGAGGGTCCCCCGGCCGGACCGGTGACCGATCAGTAGCGGCCCGGCGTTCAGGTCCCGTCCGTTTCGTCGACGTCGCCGGTGTCCTCCCCACCGCCCGGCACCACGCGGTGGACGTCGTATACCGAGTCCACCTGGCGTAGGAGCCGCAGCAGCGTCTCGAGGTGGGACGGGTCGCCGATTTCGAACTCGAAGCGCATGGTGGCCACCCGGTCGGTGCCGCTGGTGACCGTCGAGGTGGAGAGCACGTTGACGTGGTTGTCGGCCAGTACGCCTGTGACGTCGCGCAGCAGCCGGGGTCGGTCCAGGGCCTTGAGTTCGACGGCTACCGCGAAGTGGCCGCCCGACTCCTCGTCCCAGTCCACATCGATGAGGCGGTCGGCCTGGTCGGCCCTCAACGACACGGCGTTGGCGCAGTCGGCCCGGTGGACCGATACGCCCCGGCCCCGGGTCACGAACCCCATGATCTCGTCGGGGGGTACCGGGGTGCAGCAGCGGGACAGCCGGACCATCATGTCGTCCAGGCCTTCGACGTGGACTCCGACCGAGCCGGTTTCCCGGCGAAGTCGGTTGGGCTGCACGACGGTGGCTGGGAGGTCGGCATCGGGATCTTGCTCGCTCAGGACCTTGGCCACCCGGGCCACCACCGAACGGGCCGACACGTGGTGCTCGCCCACTGCGGCGTACAGGGCGTCGGGCTCGTGGTAGTTCAGGTCGGCCGCCACGTCGGCCAGCTCGGAACCGGCGAGCACGGCGTGGGTCGGCAGCCCGGCCCGTCGTAGTTCGGCGGTGAGCTCGTCGTGCCCGGAGTCAATGGCATCCGATCGACGCTCCTGGGAGTACCAGTGTTTGATCTTGCTGGACGCCCGGTGGGTGGCCACGAACTGCAGCCAGTCCTGGCTGGGCCCGGCGTCGGGTTGCCGGGAGGTGACGATTTCGACCGTGTCACCGGTGACCAGTCTGCTCTCCAGCGGGACGAGCCGTCCGGCCACCTTGGCCCCAACGCAGGTGTGGCCCACGTCGGTGTGGATGGCGTAGGCGAAGTCGACCATGGTGGCTCCCACGGGCAGGCTGACCACCCTTCCCTGCGGAGTGAAGACGTAGACCTCGTCTAGCTCCAGGTCGGTCTTGAGGTTGGCCATGAAGGTGCCGGGGTCCTCGGTCTCGGCCTGCCACTCCACGATCCGGCCGAGCCACGCCATCTCGTCGGAGGGCGACCGGGTCTTGTAGTCCCAGTGGGCGGCCACCCCGTACTCGGCCCGGGCGTGCATCTCGGCGGTCCGCACCTGGAACTCCACCAGCTTGCCCTGGGGGCCGACGACCGTCGTGTGTAGCGACTGGTAGAGGTTGAACTTGGGCATGGCGACGTAGTCCTTGAAGCGCCCTTGGACTGGCTTCCAGGTGGCGTGGATTGTGCCCAGCGCGGCGTAGCAGTCCCGGACGTTTTCGACGATCACCCGGACCCCTACCAGGTCGTGAATCTCCTCGAAGGACCGTCCTTTCAGGATCATCTTGTCGTAGATGCTCCAGAGCTGCTTCGGTCGCCCGTACACGTGGCCCTTGATGGACAGCTCGGCCAGCCGGCCCTCTACCTCGCCGATCAGTTGGGCCAGGTAGAGGTCACGCTCTGGCGAGCGGTCCTGGACCATCTGGTCGATCTGGCTGTACCGCTTGGGGTGGAGGGTGGCCAGGGCCAGGTCCTGGAGCTGATCCCGAACCTCCTGCATGCCCAGCCGGTTGGCCAGCGGTGCGTAGATGTCCAAGGTCTCCTGGGCCACCCGCTGCTGCTTGTGTTCGGGCAGGGCGGCCAGGGTCCGCATGTTGTGGAGGCGGTCGGCCAACTTGATGATCAGCACCCGAAGGTCCTTGGCCAGGGCGACGAGCATCTTGCGCACGCTGGCCGCCTGCTGCTCCTCACGGGTGTCGAACCGGAGGCGGTCCAACTTGGTCACGCCGTCCACGATGAGCCGGACGTCGGACCCGAAGTCCCGTTCCAGGTCGTCCAGGCTGACCGAGGTGTCCTCAACGGCGTCGTGGAGGAGGGCGGCGGCCACCGTGACGTCGTCTAGGCCCTGGCGGGCCACGATGGTGGCCACCGACATGGGGTGATGGATGTATGGCTCGCCCGACTTGCGGGTCTGGCCCTCGTGGGCGGCCAGGGCAACCCGGTAGGCCTGCTCGATGAGTGCCGTGTCGGCGTCCGGATGGCGTTGGTGGAACTCGGTGATAAGCGCCGAGGTCTCGCCGACGGCCGCCTTGGGACGTCGCCGCCAGGGCAGGACCCGGGTCACCGCGGGCACGTCAGCCCCCTCCGCCGTGGACCGTCCCGGATGTCATCGCCTCCACGGGTCGGCGACCGGCTGCCTCCTGGCCCGACTGCCGCATGACCCAACGGTAGTCGGCGGCCCTCCACCGGCCGGGAGTGGCACCGGGTCAGCGCTTCTTTTTCTTGCGTGGACGCGGTGGTGCCCCACCGGTTGCCGGTCGGACCACCGGCGGCCGCTTCTTGGCCGGCCCGCCGGACGGGCTGCGGCGCGGGGCGGCCCGGGTGTCGGATAGGACAGCCTCCTGTCGGCCGATGACCCGTGTGGGGCCCTCTTCCCCGACCCGACCTCGGACCTTGGACGCCACGGCCTGCCACCGTTCCTCACCCTCTTTGAGCCGCGATACCAGGGACGAGGCCAGGAAGAGCGAGGAGTAGGAGCCGACCACGATGCCGACCAGCAGGGCCACGGCGAACTCCTGGAGAGCGGCGGCACCCATGGCCAGCGAACCGATGACCAGCAGTGACACCACCGGGATGGCCGAGGTCACGCTGGTGTTGATGGAACGCATAGTCACCCGGTTCAGGGCCAAGTTCATGAGTTCGGGGTAGGTGTAGCGCTCGGTGGCCCCCAGCCGGGCCACGATCTCCCGGACCTTGTCGTAGACGACGATGGTGTCGTAAAGCGAGTAGCCCATGATGGTCAGGAAGGCGATGACGGTGGCTGGCGTGATCTCGAACTGGAACACCGAGTAGACGCCGACGCTGAGCACAATGTCGTGGGCCACGGCGACCAAGGCCCCGACGGCCATCTTCCACTCCAGCCGCACGGTGATGTAGAAGGCCACCACGACGAAGAAGATGACGAGGGCCCGCAGCGCCTTGTCGGTGACCTCGTCGCCCCACGTGGGGCCGACCTGTTCGAAGGCCTCCACGGGACCTAGACGGGTGGTCAGGGCGTCGCGTATCTCGGCCGCCCGGGCCGGGTCCTCGATGTCGGATCGGATGAGGAGCACCTCGTCGTCCACCACCTGGACCCGGGCGTCACCCGCTCCCAGACCGTCCATCACCGCTCGGGCGTCGGCCACCTCTGCTCCGGGGGCCCGTACCTCGTAGGAGGTTCCGCCCTCGAAGTCCAAGCCCAGGTTCAGCCCACGGATGCCGAAGGAGGCCAGCCCGATCAGGACGGCCACTGTGGAGGCCATGACCGCTCGACGCCACAGGCCGGGGAAGTCGACGGACGACTCGCCGCGGTAGAGGCCCGTCAGCCGGCTCACGAGATCACCTCGGCCGTCGAACCGACGGGGGTAGAGACGGCGCCGCTGGCCGGTAATCCGAAGCGCCGGGGATGCTCGGCGAACCACCGGGTGGTGGCCAGCAGCCGGACCATCGGGCCCATGAAGAAGTAGGTGGCTACCAGGTCCAGCAGCGTGGCTAGGCCCAGGTACAGGGCGAAGCCGCGGACGGCGCCGACGGTCAAGGCCCACAGCAGGCCCGCCCCAATGAGGGAGGCCGTGTTCGCCTTGACGATGGTGGCAAAGGCGATGGGGAAGGCCCGGTCCACTGACGACCGGGCGGTCCGGCCGTCGCGCACGTCCTCCTTGAGGTGCTCGAAGTACACGACGTTGGAGTCGACGGATACACCGATGGCCACGATCATGCCGGTTACCCCGGCCAGGGTGAGGGCCAGGCCCGACTGGGTGCCCAGGTGGGCCACGATGGCCCATAGCAGCGCGCCGGAGATGGCCAGGCTGGTCAGGGCCACCAGGCCCAGGATCCGGTAATACCCGACGATGAACACGGCGACCAGCAGCAGGCCGACCAGGCCGGCCACCACGCCAGCCCGCAGGGAGTCCTCGCCGATGGTGGCCGACACGACCCGGGTGTTCTCCGGCTCCAACTCGACGGGTAGGGCGCCGTAGCGCAGGGCCAGCGACACGTCGTCGGCCTCCTGCTTCTCGAAGCCGCCGGAGATGAGAATGCTGTCGGCCTTGAACTCGGGGGCTCGGATGGACGGAGCGGTCACTACCTGCCCGTCCAGAACGATGGCCAGGCGACCGTTGGTGGCGCCCTCCAGGCGGGGGCACGACGTTTCGCCCACGTAGCAACGGGCGGCGATCTCGTTGAAGCCGTCGATGCCCACTTGGCCGGCTCGGAGGTCCAGGCCGACCTGCCACTGGTAGTCGATGAACAGTGGGTTGGCCTCGGCGATGGCCTCGCCGGTCAGGAGGCTGGGTCCTAGTACGTACCTTGCCCCCGGTGACCCAGTGCGGGCCCCCAGGACCACGAAGTCGGTCGGGTGGTCGTCCTCGGGTGGGGTCACCCCGCCCGGACCCACGGACGGCACGACCTCGCCAGAGTCGAGCAGCGCACAGGACGCCGGTCCGGACGGTGTCGTCCCGGAGGCCTCGGTTGCCCCACCCGGAAAGTTCAGCATGCGGCACACGGGCCGGAACCGCAGCTCGGCCGTCGTTCCGACCAGAGTCAGGGCCCTTTCCTGGTCGTCCACACCGGGCAGCGACACCATCACGCCGGTCTCGGTGCGGGAGATCTCTGGCTCGGCCACGCCCAGGCCGTCGATCCGGTCGCGGATGATCTCGACCGTCTGGTCGAGCATGGCTTCGTCGGTCGGGCCTACGGCGACCAGCCGGACCGAGACGCCGCCCTGGAGGTCTAGGCCGAGTAGCGGTTCATTGCGCCACACCACGGTCAGGACCGAGGCGGCGACGGTCAGCGCGACGATCCCGAGGAGGAGGACGAGCTGGCGACGGGGCATAGGGGAAGGGCGGTCCGGTGGGGTGCGGGGGTCAGTCCTCGATGGGGCCCGTGGGTTCGGTGTCCTCGTCAGTCGCTCCGCCGGGTTCGTTGAAGCGGCGGTCTACGGCGCCTCGCAGGACCTTCAACTCGATGCCCTGGTATACCTCCAGCCACAGGACGTCGTCCTCCGCCTCTTTGACCACGCCGAAGATGCCCGAGTTGAGGACCACCTCGTCGCCGGCCTGGATTGCCGCCACGAGGGCCTGCTGCGCCTTCGCCTTGCGCTGCTGGGGGCGGATCATCAGGACGTACATGAGTCCGAAGATCAGGATGAGCGGGATGAAGCCAGCCATGGGAGTCGTCTTTCGAGAGGGGGCCCGGCGACCGGGTCACCGGTCGGTCGGAGGGGGGTGGGACCCGGGCAGCCTATGCCCGTCGGGTCATCCCCAGACGGCCAGCGTCTCGGCCCGGAAGGCCTCAAACCGGCCCTCCCGGATGGCCGACCGGAGCCGATCTACGAAGTCCAGCAGCCAGGACAGGTTGTGGAGCGTGAGGAGGCGCCGCCCGGTCGGTTCGTCGGTCAGGAGGAGATGCCGGAGGTAGGCCCTCGACCAGGCGGCGGCCGGACTGGCCGGGAAGTCGGGGTCTAGCGGTCGGCCGTCGGTGGAGTGGCGGGCGTTTCGCAGATTTAGCCTTCCGCCGGTAGTCAGGACGGTGCCGTGCCGGGCATGCCGGGTGGGCAGGACGCAGTCGAACATGTCGATCCCCCGGGCCACCACCTCGACCAGCCCAGCCGGGTCGCCCAGGCCCATGAAGTAGCGGGGCTGGTCGGCGGGCAGGATCGCTGTGACAGCGGCCAGCGGCTCCAGCATTTCGTCCCGGGTCTCACCCACGCTGAGCCCCCCGACGGCGTAGCCGTCAAAGCCCACCTCCACCGTCCGCTGGGCGCTCTCGGTCCGGAGCTCTGGGTCGGTTCCCCCTTGGACGATGCCGAACTGGCACTGGCGGGCTGTCGCGTCCGGGTGGTCCAGGAAAGCCCGACGGCCCCGTTCGGCCCAGGCGGCCGTCCGATCGACGGTCTGGCGCAGGACCCGGTCGGTGGCTGGGAGGGCCGGGCAGACGTCGAGCACCATTTGGATGTCGGCCCCCAGGTCGGCTTGCACGTCGGCCGCCCCCTCGGGGGTCAGCAGGTGAGTGGAGCCGTCGTAGGTGGAGCGGAAGGTGGCCCCGGCATCGTCGACCTTCGGTTGGAGGGAGAAGATCTGGTAGCCGCCGCTGTCGGTGAGGGTCAGGCCGTCCCATGCCGCGAAGGCCCCCAGGCCACCCAGGTCGCGTACCACGGCGGCTCCCGGTCGCAGCATCAGGTGGTAGGTGTTGCCCAGGACCACTTCGACACCCAGGGCGGCTAGGTCGGTCGACGAGAGGTGGCGTACCGCTCCCCGGGTGCCGACGGGCATGAAGCACGGTGTGGTGAATGAACCTCCGGGGGTGTCCACCCGGCCGGTCCGGGCACCGCCGTCCATGGCCTCGGTGGTGAGGGTGGCCTTCACCGGGAGATCGCCCCCCGTTTCGCGTCGGCCCGGCCCACGAGCATGGCGTCACCGAAAGAGAGAAATCGGTAGCCCTCTTGGAGGGCTGTTGCGTAGAGGTCCCGCCACCGTGGGCCGGCGAACGCCTCTAGGAGGACCAGCAGGCTGGACCGGGGAAGGTGGAAGTTGGTTAGGAGCACGTCGACCACGGAGAACCCGAACCCGGGACGGATGAACAGGTCGGTCCGGCCGTCCAGGCCGTACCGGGCCGCCGACTCGAGGGCCCGTACGGTGGTCGTGCCTACGGCGATGACCCGCCGGGCGTCCCGGCAGGCCTCCAGGGTGGCCTGCGGGACCTCGTAGTCCTCGCAGTGCATCCGGTGGTCGTCCAGGTCATCGGCGGTGATCGGTCGGAAGGTGTCCAGGCCCACCACCAGCTCGAGGCGTTCGACCCGAGCCCCGGCCGACCGACAGGCCTTAAGCACCCCGTCGGTCAGGTGGAGGCCGGCCGTCGGGGCAGCGGCCGACGCCGGACGGCGGCTGTAGACGGTCTGGTAGCGCTCCGGGTCGTCCAGCGTGGTGGTCAGGTAGGGCGGCACCGGCATCTCCCCGCACCGGTCCAAGGCGTCGGCCAACGGGCCGTCCGAAGACAGCCGGACGTAGCGGCGACCCTCTCCGAGGTCATCGGCCACTTCCACAGCAAGCCCGGGGTCGACGGTCAGGGTGGAGCCAGGGGGCAGCTTCCGGCTGGGTCGGACCAAGGCCTCCCACGTCCCCTCGTCGTCGACGGCCCGGAGCAGTAGGACCTCGGCTGCCCCGCCGGTGGGTCGGACCGCCCGCAGCCGGGCGGGCAGTACACGGGTGTCATTGACTACCAGCACGTCACCCGGGCCGACCAGCGACGGCAGGTCACCGACCGTCCGATGGGCGACCGGTTCGGCCAAGGCGTCCAACAGCCGGGCCGAGGGCCGGTCGGCCAGCGGAATCTGGGCGATCGCCGGATCAGGGAGGTGGTAGGCGAAGTCGTCGGGGCCCATGGACCCCCCAGCCTACGGGTGACTGGGCGACCGGCCCGTGGGCCAGCCTGGCTCAGTCCTCCGGTTCGTCGAATAGGGATCCGGCGGCCTCCGGGGCGCTCGGCGGTCGGTCCATGGCCAGGTGGTCGTAGGCGGCCGGGGTAGCCACCCGACCCTTCGGGGTGCGCAGCAGGAGTCCCCGTTGGATCAGGAACGGCTCGTAGACGTCCTCCACGGTGTCCTCCGGCTCGCTGACGCTGATGGACAGCGTCTTGAGGCCCACCGGGCCCCCGCCGAACCGCCGGCACAGCGCCGAGAGGATTTCCCGGGATGGCTTGTCCAGGCCTAGGGCGTCTACGCCGAAGAAGGCCAGGCCGTCGCGGGCTACCGTCCCGTCGACTACGCCGTCTCGTTCCACCTGGGCGAAGTCCCGGACTTGGCGGAGCAGGCGGTTCCCGATGCGTGGCGTCCCCCGGGACCGTCGGGCAATCTCGGCCGCGCCGTCTTCGTCTAGGTCCACGCCGAGGATCCCGGCGGCCCGGGTCACGATGGTCTGCAGGTCGGCCGGCTCGTAGTAGTCCAGTCGGGCGGTCAGCCCGAACCGGTCGCGCAGCGGGCCGGTGATGAGACCGGTGCGGGTAGTTGCTCCGACCAGGGTGAAGGCCGGCAGCTCCAGCCGGATGGAGCGGGCGGCTGGGCCCTTGCCCAGCACGATGTCCAGCTCGAAGTCCTCCATGGCCGGGTAGAGGACCTCCTCGACGGCCCGGGCTAGGCGGTGGATCTCGTCTATGAACAGGACGTCGCCGGGCTCGAGTTTGGTCAAGATGGCCGCCAGGTCACCGGCCCGCTCCAGGGCCGGGCCGGAGGTGACCTGCAGGTCGGCCTCCATCTCAGCGGCCACGATGTGAGCCAGCGTGGTCTTACCCAGGCCGGGAGGCCCAGCGAACAAGAAGTGGTCGGAGGCCTGGCCGCGGCGACGGGCCGCCTCCAGCATCACGCGGAGGTGTCCCTTCAACTCGGCCTGACCCACGAACTCGGCGAGGCGTCGGGGTCGGAGCCCGCCCTCCACCTCGTCCACTTCGGGGTCCCGATCCGGGGACAGCAGTTCCTCTCGCACGTCCGCTTATCCCCCCTTCTACGCCCGGGCCAGCCGCTGTAGGGCTTCGCGCAGCAGGACCGCCGGGTCGTCTCCGCCCAGGTCCACCAGGACGGAGCGAACCTCGTCCGGCGTGTAACCGAGGCCGCCGAGAGCCTCCTGGACCTCGACCAGGGCGGATCGTCCGGCGCCGGGACCGTCGCCGTTGACCGGTACCCCGTCGATGGGCAGGTCTAGCGAGTTCTTGAGCTCTACCAGCAGCCGGGTGGCCGTCTTCTTGCCGACGCCGGGCACCAGGCAGAGTGCCGCCACGTCGTCGTCGGCCAGCACCCGGGCCAGCTCGACGGGACCGTGGACGCCAAGCACGGCGAGGGCCAGTGACGGCCCGACGCCGTGGGCCGAAAGCAACGCCTCGAAGCAGGAGCGCTCGCTGCGCTCCAGGAACCCGTACAGGGTCTGGTCGGCCTCCCGGATGTGGTGGTGTACGTGGAGGAACACCTCGGCCCCAGTGTCACCTAGGCGCACGGCGGTAGTCGGGGTGACGACCACCCGGTAGCCGACACCTGACACCTCGACGAGCACCTCACCCTCGTCGAAGCGCTCCAGCAGGTACCCCTTCAGCGAGCCGATCACCGAGGCACCGCCTTGGCGGTGGCTCGGGCCACCGCCCGACCGGTCGGCAAGGTGGCCAGGTGGCAGAGGGCGACGGCCACCGCGTCGGCGGCGTCGGACGGGCGGAGCGGGGCATCGATCCCCAACTGGGTACGCACCATCCGTTCCACCTGGTCCTTGTCGGCACCACCCCATCCGGCCACGGCCGACTTGACCTCGTTGGGCGAGTAGAGGGCCACCCCGCAGCCGGCGGCCGCCGCCTCGGCCATCACCACCCCGGAGGCCTGGCCAGTCTGCATGGCCGTGCGGGTGTTGACCTGGAAGAGCACCCGCTCGATGGCCACCTCGTCGGGCCGATATTGGTCGATCAGGCCCCGGACCTCGCGTTGGAGGTCGGCCAGGCGGCGGGGCAGGTCGGAGGTGGTGGGGGTTCGAACCACGCCGGCGGCCTCAGCCCGCAGGGTGCGTCCCTCGCGCGCCACGACGCCGTAACCGCACCGGGTCAGGCCCGGGTCGATCCCCAGAACGAACATGTGTACGACTCTAGCGGTGGCCGTCCCGGAGGTTGGTCACCCCCCCTCCCGCTGTCCGCGACGCCCGTTCCGTCGCCTATCGCAGCGGGGCCGGTCGGGGAACTCAGCCGTCCAGCGAGTCCAGGATCTCGGAAGGGATGTCGAAGTTGGCGTGCACGTCCTGGACGTCGTCGTTGTCGTCCAGCAGGTCCATGACCCGCAGCACGGCCTTGGCCTGCTCCACCGTCCCGATGGCCACCGTGGTGCTGGCCAGCATGGTCACGTCAGCGTTAAGGAACGGCACCTCGGCCTCCTCTAGGGCTTCGCGGACGACCGGTAGGTCGGTTGCCTCACAAGTCAGGCGCCAGGTGCCGTCGTCGTCCACCAGGTCGTCGGCTCCGGCGTCCAGGGCGACCAGCATGATCTCGTCCTCGTCGACGGTCCCGTCCAGCAGGACAACACCCTTGCGCTCGAACTGCCAAGCCACTGAGCCGGGCTCTGCCAGCGAGCCGCCGTTCTTGGTCAGCAACGACCGCACCTCGGAGCCGGTGCGGTTTCGGTTGTCGGTCAGGGTCTCGACGTAGAGCGCAACGCCGTGTGGCGCGTAGCCCTCGTAGGTGATCGTCTCGTAGTCAACGCCCTCCAGCTCGCCAGTCCCCCGCTTGACGGCCCGCTCGATGGTGTCCAGCGGCACCGAGGCGTCGCGGGCCTTCTGGAACATGGTGCGCAGGGTGGGGTTGGAGTCGGGATCGCCGCCGCCCTGGCGGGCCGCCACCTCGACTTGCTTTATGAGCTTGGCGAAGAGCTTCCCCCGCTTGGCGTCGGCAGCGCCCTTCTTGTGCTTGATGGTCGCCCACTTGGAATGACCGGACATGTCTGCTTCCTGTCTCGTTCGTCGGCAGCTGACAATCAGCGGCTGAAGGCCAGGTCCAGGAACCGGGCGTGGATTCGGGCGTCGCCGGACATTTCGGGATGGAAGGACGACACCATGACTGTGCCCTGGAGGCACAGCACGGGGGCCCCATCGACCGTGGCCAGTATTTCGACGTCGTCGCCGACCCGGTCCACCACAGGTGCCCGGATGAAAACCCCGTGGAAGGGCTCGTCTAGGCCGTCGACCTCCAGGTCCTTCTCGAACGAGTCGATCTGGCGTCCGTAGCCGTTGCGTCGGACGTCGAGGTCGATGGCGCCGAAGGACTGCTGGTCGTAGCGACCGTCGGCCAGACGGGTGGCCAGCAGGATCATCCCGGCACATGTCCCGAAGGCCGGCATCCCGTTGGCCAGGCGGTCGGCCACCGGCTGGCGCAGTCCCGACGAGTCCAGCAGCATGGACATGGTCGTGGACTCCCCACCAGGGAGCACCATGGCGTCGACGTCGGCCAGGTCGGCCGGGCAGCGAACCTCGACCGGTGCGGCGCTCAGGGCGACCAGAACTTGCGCGTGCCGGGCGAACGCCCCCTGGAGGGCGAGCACGCCGACCTTCATGCCGGTCCGGCCTACCAGCCCCGGTCGGCGAGCCGGGTCTCGAGCGAGCCCAGCTCCAGGCCCGGCATGGCGTCACCCAGGCCGCGGCTGACCTTGGCCAGCATGGCCGGGTCGGCGAAGTTGGTGGTGGCCTCCACGATGGCCCGGGCCCGGGGGGCTGGATCGTCGCTCTTGAAGATGCCGGAGCCCACGAACACAGCCTGCGCGCCTAGCTGCATGACCAGCGAGGCGTCGGCCGGGGTGGCGATGCCTCCGGCGCAGAACATGGGAACCGGGAGCTCGCCCGTCTCGGCGACCTCCTGGACCAGGGGCAGCGGCGACTGGAGGCGCTTGGCCCAGTCGAACAGCTCCGCCTCGTCGGCCTGGGTGACCTTCCGGATGTCGCCGATGATGGACCGCAGGTGGCGGACGGCCTCCACGATGTTGCCGGTTCCCGCCTCGCCCTTGGAGCGGATCATGCAGGCGCCCTCGGAGATGCGGCGCAGCGCCTCGCCCAGGTTGGTGGCACCGCAGACGAACGGCACGGTGAACGCCCACTTGTCGATGTGGTGGGCCTCGTCGGCCGGGGTGAGGACCTCGCTCTCGTCGACGTAGTCCACGCCGAGGGACTGCAGGATCTGGGCTTCGGCGAAGTGGCCGATCCGGGCCTTGGCCATGACCGGGATGGTCACAGCCTCCTTGATGCCTTCGATCATCTCCGGGTCGGACATGCGGGCTACGCCGCCGTCGCGTCGGATGTCGGCCGGGACCCGCTCGAGGGCCATCACGGCCGAGGCGCCGGCGTCCTCGGCGATTCGGGCCTGGGCGGGGTCAACGACGTCCATGATCACGCCGCCCTTGAGCATCTCGGCCAGGCCCCGCTTCACCAACTGGGTCCCGGTCGCCCTCGTCACGTCGTTCATGGTGCTCAGTCTAGAAGGGAGACCGGTCGGACTCCCCTGCCGGGAACGGCGTCGGAACCCGGGGCGTCAGAACCCGAGCATTGGCCGGCGGAGGACGGTGCCGAAGGCCGATTGATCAATCGGTCAGTTGTGTCACCTGGTCGGGATCCAAGATGGTCGCCTCACCCAAGCGGGCCAGGGCCACCCAGGTGCGGCCGGGCCGAAGGAACACCTCGGCGCCTGTGTCGTCGTCGGCCAGCGTCCAGCGGTCGGCGGCGAACGGTCGGCTCCAGGTCACCCCGGTGACCGTGCCGTCACGGAGCAGCCACCCGTCGCCCGAGCCGGTGGACAGGGCCTGCGGCGACATGAAGTCGGCGGCCGACCTCCGGTAGTCCACGAACAGGACCAGGACGTTGTCGGCGGCCAGTTGGACGCCCAGGTCGTCGAGCAGGGGCACGCCCTGGTGGTACCGAGCCCAGCGGGCGGCACCGTGGCTCCACACCCAGTCGATGGTTCGGCGGGGCGCTGACCACCGGAGGCCCCGGATCGGGATGGCCGAGGCGGGCAGGGGACCGAAGGCGAAGATCGGGTCGGGGGGCGAACCAGTGGAGGCCACGGCCATGGCCGCCGAGTCGACCATGCCGTCGTAGGGCATCTCGGCGCGACCCTCGGCGCGGAAGAAGAAGTGCTGACCGTCCCCGGTGGTGGTCATGCCGACGAAGGTTCCCTGATCGACAGCCGCCTCGACCTCGTTACCCACGCCCTCGTTGCTCCCCCAGTAGGCGAACGTCGGCCGGTCGAGGTTGCCGATGAGGTCGATGTCGCTAGACCGGGCCGAGCGGACGGGACCTACCCGCAGAGGCACCTCACTGTGGTACACGGCCAGGAAGCGGGTCACTCCGTTCTCGATGTGGGCCTCGTACACCACGTCGGCGGCCTCCAGCCCGACGTGGGGCAGGGACCGGGAGTCGTTGTTCCCGACTTTGACGGCCAGGGCTGGACGGCCGCTGGTGCCGTCGGTGGCCGGCAGGCCGGTGAGCGGGTGGACGGCACCCGTCCACCCGCTGATGGTCGTTGTGGTGGCCACCCCCAACGTGGTGGTGGCCGGAACGGTGTCGACCGAGGCCGCCTCAGTGGTGGGAATCTCGACCGCGATGGTGGTCGGCACCACGGTGGTTGTGGGCGCTGGGGCGGCGGTGGTGGGGGCGATGGTGGGCAGCGTCTGTGACGAACCTCCCCCGCCGCAGGCCGAGGCGGTCAGGACGGCACCGAGGATGGGGGCCAGCAGCCGGAGGGAGGTCCGGAGGTCAGGCATTAGCACTCCTCCAGGGCGGCGACCCGGAGGTCGACCGTCGGGTGGATAGATGTCTGGATGTCGGTCCGGCCGTCGGGCTGGAGCAGCCAGAGGCGGGACGTCGAAGACGGCACGTCCACCGTGGCCCCCAGTTCGGCCAGCGCCCGGAGGGCGGACTGCATGCCGGGCGGGAATCTCGTCAGGTCGGCGCCATGGAGGTCGGTGCGGACCATGCGGTCCGGTCCGTCGGACCTGGCGGCCAACCCCAGAGAGGCTCCGGGAATCCGGCCCATGGCGGCGGCCGTGGTTTCGGTCCGCAAGTGGCCGTCGGCGCACCGAACCAGGAGGTGGGCCACCAGGGCCTCCAGTTCGACCAGCCCCAGGCGATCGACGGCCCCGGTGGTCAGGACGATTGACGCTCCGTTGGGGCCGGCCAGAGCCGCAGCGTTGCCGGCCGGTGTGTCGATCACGAAGAGGCCCGGGTGCTCGATGCCGTGGGTGAGGCACAGCCCGTCAACTGTGTTGTGGAGGCGAGGGAACTCGCCGACGAGGGCCGGGCGGGCCGACAGGGATCGCCGCACGGCTCCCGCCGAGCGCCGACCCACCACGATGCCGCCCCCGACGGCCACCACGGCGGCCGCCACCAGCGCCGGCACGGGCCCCAGGCCGACCAGGCGGACCACCGCAGCGACGGCGAGGCCCACCAAGGTGGCCGGTACCAAGGTGGGGCTAGGCAATCGGGGCATGGTTAGGGAGGGCCTCGGAAGGTTTGTGGACGGTGGACCGCCGGCAGGGCGGTCGTCTGGCTGACCAGCATGCTACGCCCACGACCAGTACTCCCGGAGTCCGCTCCGGCACATCCATTGTGGGTGGCGACCGGTCAGCCGATCCGGGCCGCGGTCCGCTCCCCCACCACCTCGGCGTAGGCCTCCAGGTACCGGTCCGCCAGGCGCCGCATCGAGAACTGCTCAGCCCGGGCTCGACCGCTGGCCACCAGGCGGTCGGCTAGGTCGGGATTGCGGAGCACCTTGTCGATGGCCGTGCCCAGGGCTCGTGCGTCGCCTGGTGGCACCAGGAGAGCGTCGTTGCCGCCCTGGGCCACCCGGGAGTAGCCGGGGATGTCGCTGGCCACCACCGGAGTTTCACAGGCCATGCCCTCCAGGAGCACCACGCCGAACGACTCGCCGCGTAGCGACGGGGCACAGAAGACATCAGCGCCACGGATCCGCTCCGTGCGCTCCTCGTCGGAGATCCGACCCAGCCACGAGATGCGGGCGTCGCCAGCCGTTCTGGCCCGTAGGTCCCCGGTCTCCGGGCCGTCGCCGGCCACCCAGAGCCGGACGTCGGGCGGGAGGTGCGACATGGCGTCCAGCAGCACGGTCAGGCCCTTGCGGGGCTCGTGTCGCCCGATGAAGAAGACGGTCGGTCCCTCGGTGGGCCATGGAGCCACCTGGCGACTGCGCTGGACTTCGACCCCGTTGAATAGGACCTCGTACCGGCCACCTAGGGAGTGGGAGGCCATGGCCGCCGCGTCGTCGGAAACGGCGAACGACCGGTCTAAACGGCGGCTTAGCCACCGGACCGGCCGGTTCAACAGGTCGTAGGCCAGACTGCCGCCCGCTGCGTGGAAGGTCCCCACCATGGGAGAGGCGGCCAGGAAGAGGGCCGTGGTGGTTGGGCCGGGGGCCAGCGGCTCGTGCAGGTGGAGGACGTCGAACTCCTCGTCGCGCAGGGCCCGAATGGTGCGCAGGGCACAGGGGACGTCGGGGGCGATGGGGGCCATGGATCCGTTGGCAGCTGTCGGGAGGCTGTCCCCCAGGGGGGTGACGCCGGCGTCAGGGGGTGGGCCGTCGCACGGCCCGAGCACCCGGGTGGGGTGGCCGGAGGCCCGCAGCATGCGGGCCAGACCCAGTACCTGTCCCTGGACGCCTCCCGGCAGGGTCAGGCTGTAGGGGCAGATGAGGCCGATCTGCATGGCCTCGACGCTAGCCGTCCGCTCCAGGGACGGCGTCAGGCTCTGGGCCGCCGGCGATCACCTGGTCCGACGGCCAGTTGGGCTGGAGCATGTGCCACTGTTCGGGGGCCCGGGCGATGAGCACCTCCATCTCGCCGGCGAGATGTTGGGTGACCCGGGCCACGTCGTCGCGAAATCGCCCCTGCCGTTCGGCCGGTATGGCCGGCCGTACCACACCGTGACAGCCGCCCGGGTGGTCGTAGACGGCGATGGGCAGCAGGGGAGCGCCAGTCCGCAGGGCCAGGGTGGCGAGCCCGGCGGGCAGGGTGGTCTGCTCGCCGAAGAACTCCACCTCGACGCCCGCCCCGCCCACGTGGCGGTCGCTGGGCAGGCACACGGCCCGGTTCTCGCGCAGCATGGCTAGCACCTCGGTCCCGGCGCTGGGTCCCAGACCTACCACCTTTATGCCTATCGAGGTCCGGAAGCTCCGGTACCACTCGAAGAGCTCGGGCGGTTCCAAGGCCTCGACCACGCACCCGACAGGAACCTCGTGGTGGAGGACCAACCAGTAGGCAGCCCACTCCCAGCTGCCCATGTGAGGCAGAGCCAGGATTGCTCCGTTGCCGGCTCGGAGCGCTTCGGCGATCCGCTCGTAGCCCTCCTCGCTGAATCCGTCCACGACCTGGGCGGACGTCATGGCCGGGAGGCGAAAGCTATGAAAGTAGTAGTCGGCGTAGGAGGCGAAGACCTCGTCGACGCTGCGTCGCAGCTCGGGACCGGTCGGCCCGTCGGGTCGGACCCGGCGAAGATTCCGTTCCACGATCCGTCGACGGTCGCCGTCCAGGCGGCCGACCAGGCGGCCGATGGCTCGAGCTACGGCGGCTCCCGGGCGGGCCGGGACGATGCGAGCCAGTGCCGAGGCCAGGCGGTAGCCGGCGACTATGCGCGGTGTCATCAGCCCGCGGCCCGGTCGACGGGAATCAGTGGCGCGTCGTGCGCCGTCGCGCCCCGTGACGGCGACGATCCAGGCGACGCTCCAGGCGGAGCTGGCGGCGGTCGGCCCACCGCTGCGTCGGCGTCTCCCGGTCCGAGGTGGCCTGTCGCCAGACCTTGACGAACCGCTGGACGGCGGTCACCAGGCTCAGGGCCAGCATCACCCAAAGGACGGGAATCAGGATCTCGGAGAACAGGAGCCCGAAGGCCAGGACGATGAACCGCTCGGCCCGCTCCATCAGGCCGCCCTTGGCGTCGTAGCCCAGCGACTCGGCCTTGGCCCGTTGGTACGAGATGAACAGGGCGATGGCCATGATGGCCACCGGCAGCATCATCATGCGGTCCGACCGAACCCCGGCCAGGTGCCAGGCCACGCCACCGAACAGGAGGGCGTCGGTCAGGCGGTCGGCCACCGAATCGAAGTAGGCGCCCCGTGACGATGAAGACCCGGCCGCCTTGGCCACCGCGCCGTCGAGGGCGTCGGGGACGCCGGTGAGGACAAGCAGCAGGAAACCGAGCCGCATCTCGCCCAGGCCGATACACACTGACGCCGCGCCGGCCATGGCAATGCCGATGATGGTCACCACGTCAGCGGTGATTCCGGTGCGGTGGAGACTGCGACCGATCGGGACCAGGCCCCGGTCTACGACGTCGCGCCAGTGGCCGTCGAGCATGGTTGGTGGTCCCTCTCTCGGTGGTTCCCACCGCCGGTCGCCTCCACGGTGGGGCGGGCGACCAGAGAAACGGGTCGTGGGCCCGATCAGCGTACCAGCGGTCGGTCACCGGGCCCGGGTGCCACCGGTGTAGTCCCGGGCCCAGGCGGGGTCAGTCCCGTCGCCGCCCCGTCACCAATGAGGTCACAAGAACGGCGAGGCCAGCCACGCCGACCACCACGCCGATCGGAAGGCGGGCCATCCGGGCGTCGTGGCAGGGCGGCGTGTTGGCGAACACCAGCTCACCGCCGTCCGAATAGTGCACCTTGGTGGGCACCAGCACGCTGCCGCACGGATCGGCGAACTGTGACGAGACGGGTGTTAGTAGCAGCAGCAGGGCGAGGGCGACCACGAGGACACCGATGACGGCGAGAAAGCCGCTGACCTTCATCGGCCGGAATATATCGTCCGTCGGACGGAGCGGCAGCAACCACCAGCCGTCCTCCCGGGTCCCGGCCAGTCAGTCCCCGGGGGACCAGTCCTCCGGGTTGGCTTCGACGTGGGAGGCCACCACGGAACCGTCGACGCCGTCCACGAACACCAAGCCACGGCGTTCGGGAGGCGACTCGTTGGAGTACACCAGGACCCGCCACGTGGGACGACTGCGGAGGCCGCGCCACGCCATCTGGGCCGAGGCATGGCCGACCGGGAAGCCCACCTCGCGGACGGCGGCCACCAGGGCGTCGGCCTCGTCGACCCCCAGGCTCCAACCGGCCTGGAGGTGGTAGGCGCCTAGGAGCGCCAGAGCGACGGCCCCGGCCACCAGGCCCCCGTCGACCAGTGGCGACCCGTCGGCCACCAGCACGGCCACCACGGTGGCCAGGGCCAGGGCCAGGTAGATCACTCCGGGGATGCGGCGCCGGTCGTTGTCCGGAAAGACGTACGGCCCGACCATGCCCCGGGCGTCGAGGTCGTCAGGCAGCGAGGCCCGTACCTCGGCAGCCTCAGCTGGGAGATCGGCGGGGAGGTCGACAGGCTCGGTCACGGAACGACCCTACCGGTGGCCCGATCCGGTAGAGACCGCCGGTGACAGCCTCAGGAGACCGTCCCCGCCCCCTCCACTCGGGCCAGCAGGGTGGCCAGGTGGGCCGCCCGGTCGCCCTGCCCATGCAGAGTCAAGTCGGCCAGATCCCGGCAGGGCAGCACGTGGGCCTCGTGCATGGGCGCCACGGTCGCCGCGAACTGG